>NZ_JAYSGF010000007.1:0-140116 GCF_041912965.1 Chromobacterium sp.
TGATGATGTTCGCGCAGGCCAACTCCGAGCACTGCCGCCACAAGATCTTCAACGCCAAATTCATCATCGACGGCGAGGAGCAGGAAAAATCGCTGTTCCGCATGATCCGCGATACCCACGACGCCAATCCGCAAGGCACGCTGGTGGCGTACAAGGACAATGCCTCGGTGATCGAGGGCGCTTTCATCGAGCGCTTCTATCCGCAGCCGGGCAGCCACGCTTACGCTTACCACAGCGAGCCCACCGATATCCTGATGAAGGTGGAAACCCATAACCACCCGACGGCGATTTCTCCGTTCGCCGGCGCGTCCACCGGCAACGGCGGCGAGATCCGCGACGAGGGCGCCACCGGCCGCGGCTCGCGGCCCAAGGCCGGCATGACCGGTTTCACCGTATCCAATCTGAACATCCCCGGCTTCGTGCAGCCGTGGGAGCGTCATGGCGACGCGGCGGCGCAGTACGGCAAGCCGGACCGCATCGCTTCCGCCTTGCAGATCATGCTGGAAGGCCCGATTGGCGGCGCGGCGTTCAATAATGAATTCGGCCGTCCCAATCTGACCGGCTATTTCCGCACCTTCGAGGAAGAGGTGGAAGGCGAGATGCGCGGCTATCACAAGCCGATCATGATCGCCGGCGGCCTGGGCAATATCCAGCAGCAGCAAATCCACAAGAACGAGATTCCGGAAGGCGCGCTGCTGATCCAGCTGGGCGGCCCCAGTCTGCTGATCGGCCTGGGCGGCGGCGCGGCTTCGTCGATGGATACCGGCGCCAATAGCGCGGATCTGGATTTCGACTCCGTGCAGCGCGGCAACCCGGAAATCGAACGCCGCTGCCAGGAGGTGATAGACCGCTGCTGGCAGATGGGCGACGCCAACCCCATCGTGTCGATTCACGATGTGGGCGCCGGCGGTCTGTCCAACGCCTTCCCGGAGCTGGTGAACGACGCCGGCCGCGGCGCCATCTTCCATCTGCGCAAGGTGCACCTGGAAGAAAAGGGCATGACGCCGATGCAGATCTGGTCCAATGAGTCGCAGGAACGCTATGTAATGGCGGTGCTGCCGCAGGATCTGGAACGCTTCAGCGCGCTGTGCGAGCGCGAGCGCTGCCCGTTCGCGGTGCTGGGCGTGGCCACCGACGACGGCCATCTGCAAGTGCGCGACGATCACTTCGACAACAAGCCGGTGGACATGCCGCTGGAAGTGCTGCTGGGCAAGCCGCCGCGGATGACGCGCGACGTGAGCACCCGCGAGCGCGAGCTGAACATTTTCGACGCTTCGCGTTTTGAGCTGAAGGAAACCGCGCTGCGCGTGCTGCGCAACCCGACGGTGGCCGACAAGTCCTTCCTGATCACCATCGGCGACCGCACCGTGGGCGGCATGACCGCGCGCGATCAGATGGTGGGCCGCTGGCAGGTGCCGGTGGCGGACGTGGCCGTCACCACCATGGGCTTCAACACCTATCGCGGCGAGGCGATGGCGATGGGCGAACGCACGCCCACCGCGCTGTTCGACGCGCCGGCTTCCGGCCGCATGGCGATAGGCGAGGCGCTGACCAATATCGCCGCGTCCTTTGTCGGCCATATCGGCAACGTCAAGCTGTCCGCCAACTGGATGGCCGCCGCCGGCCATCCGGGCGAGGAGGCGCGCTTGTACCGCACGGTGCAGGCGGTGTCCCAGCTGAGCCAGGACCTGGGCATCAGCATCCCGGTGGGCAAGGATTCCCTGTCGATGAAGACGGTGTGGGAAGAGGCCGGCGAGAAAAAGGCGGTGACCGCGCCGCTGTCGCTGATCATTTCCGCCTTCTCCCCGGTGGAGGACGTGCGCAAGACGGTGACGCCGGAACTGAAGGACGAGAAGGACACCGACCTGATCCTGATCGATCTGGGCTACGGCCGCTGCCGCTTGGGCGGCTCCATCTACGGCCAGGTGTGGAAGGCGATGGAAGGCAAGGCGCCGGATGTGGAAAGTCCGCATCAGCTGGCGGCCTTCTTCAACACCGTGCAGACGCTGTTGCGCGACGATATGTTGCTGGCCTACCACGACCGTTCCGACGGCGGCCTGTTCGTGACCTTGTCGGAGATGATGTTCGCCGGCCATATCGGCGTCACCATCGATTTGCAGGAACTGGTGATCGAGCGCAAGAACACTCAGCGCATCATCGACGACTTCGTGCAGCCCACCCAGGAGGCCGCCACCCATGGCCGCCTGATGCGGGTCTTGTTCAACGAGGAACTGGGCGCGGTGCTGCAGGTGAAGAAGTCCGACACGCCGGAGGTGATCTCGCGCTTCATGAAGGCCGGTATCGGCCGCGAGCTGTTCGTGATCGGCCGCGTCAATAACAAGGACCGCCTGGTGATCAAGCACCGCGGCGCCGAGTTGTTCAACGAGAGCCGTTCCGATCTGCACCGCGAATGGTCGGAAACCAGCGCCCGCATGCAGCGCCTGCGCGACAACCCGGCCTGCGCCGACAGCGAGCACCTGCTGCGTTCCAGCCCGAAAGCGCCGGGTCTGAGCGCCAAGCTGAGCTTCGATGTGCACGCCGACCCGGCGGCGCCCTTCGTCGCCCGCGGCGCGCGCCCGCGCCTGGCGGTACTGCGCGAGCAGGGCGTCAACGGCCAGATCGAGATGGCGGCGGCGTTCAATCGCGCCGGTTTCGATACCGTGGACGTGCATATGAGCGACATCATCAGCGGCCGTGTGTCGCTGGCGGACTTCAAGGGCCTGGCCGCCTGCGGCGGCTTCAGCTACGGCGACGTGCTGGGCGCCGGCGAGGGCTGGGCCAAGAGCATTCTGTTCAATGCCCGCGCCCGCGATCAGTTCGAGGCCTTCTTCGGCCGCGGCGACACTTTCGCGCTGGGCGTGTGCAATGGCTGCCAGATGATGTCCAATCTGTCGTCCATCATTCCGGGCGCCGAGTATTGGCCCAAGTTCCACCGCAACGCGTCCGAGCAGTTCGAGGCGCGCTTCGCGATGGTGGAGGTGACGGCCTCGCCGTCCATCTTCCTGGGCGATATGGTGGGCAGCCAGCTGCCGGTGGTGGTCAGCCATGGCGAGGGCCGCGCGGTGTTCGCGCCGGGCGCGCAGGACCAGGCGCTGACGGCGCTGCGCTATGTCGATTTCGACGGCCGCGCGACTCAGACCTATCCGCTGAACCCCAACGGCTCGCCGGCCGGCATCACCGGGGTGACCACGGCCGATGGCCGCTTCAGCATCATGATGCCGCATCCGGAGCGGGTGTTCCGCACCGTGCAGAACAGCTGGCACCCGGCGGACTGGGGCGAGAACGGCGGCTGGTACCGGATGTTCGCCACCGCCCGCCGCTGGGTGGGTTGAGCGGCGGGACCATGGCGGGCCGGTGTTCCGGCCTCGCCTGATGCACTCTACGAACGGAAGCCTGGGCTTCCGTTTTTTCATGGCATCAGCGCGGGTTCAGGCCGTGGCCGGCATCGCGGGCCGCCGCGCGCACCGCTTCCAGCAGCAGCCGCGCCTTGCGCGGAATGCGGCGGCTGGCGAAGACCGCGTGCATCTGCGGATTGTCGCCATGGCTGGAAACGATGCGGTAATCCGGGCACAGCCGCAGCAGCTGGCCGGCGCGCACCAGCGGCTCGGCCAGCCAATCGCCCATGCGCGCGATGCCCAGGCCGGACTGCACCGCGTGGAGCACGGCGCTGCCGGAGCTGACGCGGTGCCAGGGCGTCAGATTAAGGCTGACCTGGTGGCCGGCGGAGACGAAGTTCCAGGCTTTCAGCACCCGCGGCGCGGAATGGATCAGCACGCGGTGTTCCGGCAGTTGCTCCGGCGTTTGCGGCGCGCCGTGACGCTCGACATAGGCGGGGCTGGCGTAGAGGTGGCGCTGGTAGTCCCACAGCGGGTAGCCGATCAGCTCGCTGGAGGCGGGGAAGGCGCCGCGGATGCTGAAGTCCAGTTTCTCGCGTATCGGGTCCAGTATGGTGTCGCTATAGAGCACGTCGAAACGCAGTTCAGGGTTGGCGTCGGCCATGCGCGCCAGCACTGGCGGCAATAGCGCGTGGCTCATCGCCTCTGGCGCGGAAAAGCGCAACAGGCCGCGCGGCGCCTCGCTCATGGCCGCCAGCTCGTCCTCGGCTTCTTCCTGCAGGTCCAGCATCTTGCGCGCCGAGGTGTAATAGCTTTCGCCGGCCAGGGTCAGGCTGAGCTGTTTTTGCGAGCGCGCCAGCAGGCTGTTGCCCAGCGCTTCTTCCAGCGCTTGCACCGCGCGGGTGGCGCTGCTGGGCGAGGTGCCCAGCTGGCGCGCGGCGGCGACAAAGCTTTTTCTTTCCACCACCGCGCAGAACACGCGCAATTCCCAAAGCGATTTCATCTCCGGCCTCATTCAGATCATTGCAATTTCCGCAATACGGTATTGCAAGCATGCGCGGCTGGCAAGGCATAGAATATTGTCCTGATCGCAAGCGGCGTCTAGCCAGGAGAAGTGAATGTTGTTGACCTTGAGTTTTCTGTGCGTGATTGCCTTCGCCGCCGGCCTGGTGGACGCCGCGGTGGGCGGCGGCGGCCTGATTCAGATTCCGGCGCTGTTCAGCGCCTTGCCCAATCTGGCGCCGGCCACGGTGTTCGGCACCAATAAGCTGGCGGCGGCGATGGGCACCTTGTCCGCCGCGCGTTCCTATCTGAAGCGGGTCAAGGTGCCGTGGCGCTTGGTGCTGCCGGCGGCGGTGGCGGCCTTCTTCATGTCCATCGCCGGCGCGGCCACGGTCAGCTTGATCGATAAGGCGGTGTTGCGGCCCCTGGTGCTGGCGCTATTGGTGGTGATGGCGGTGTACACCTTGTGGAAGAAGGACTTCGGCTCCCTGCACAAGCCGGTGGCGATAGGGCGGCGCGAAATGGCGATAGGCATGGCCATAGGCGGCGCGATTGGTTTTTACGACGGCCTGTTCGGCCCCGGCACCGGCAGCTTCCTGATGTTCCTGTTCATCCGCTTCTTCGCTTTTGATTTTCTGCACGCCTCGGCCTCGGCCAAGGTGGTGAACCTGACCACCAATTGCGCGGCGCTGCTGTTCTTCATTCCGGCCGGCCATGTGCTGTTCCAGTACGCGCTGCCGATGGCGGTGTGCAATATGGCCGGCGCGACGGTGGGCACCTGGGTGGCGATGAAGAAGGGCACCGGCTTTGTGCGGGTGTTGTTCCTGCTGCTGACCTCCACCTTGATCCTCAAGCTGGGCTGGGACATCTTCCACGGCTGAGAACCTGTTCAAGTCCGCCGCGCTTGGCTAGACCCGGCGCGGCGCGCGCTGTTTCGAAAGATGCATGCGTCGCGTTCCCTCCACTTCCTCCGCTGTTTTCCCTCTAGATCTCGCGCGGGCTGGCGGCATCGTCAAAGGCTTTTGGGCCCTGCCGGCTTTTGAACTCTGGCGCGGCGTCCTTTATGATGCGGGTTGTTGTCATCTGCGCCGAGAGTTTATGCATCCATCACGTTGCCCGCCGGCCGCGCTGGCGCGGCATTTGCGCGAGCTGCCCAATATCGGCCCCAGCCTGGCCGAGGACCTGCGCCTGCTCGGCATCGACGAGCCGCGCCAATTGCGCGGCGCCGACCCCTTGCGGCTGTACCATCGCTTGTGCGAGCTCACCGGAGCGCGCCAGGACCCGTGCGTGCTGGACACGCTGATGTCGGTGGTGCATTACATGGACAGCGACGAGGCGCGGTCGTGGTGGAGCTTCACCGCCGAGCGCAAGGCGAAAGGCGGCTATTGATGGCGCGGCCGGACCCCGAATTCAAATTGAGCGCCTGCCACGACTGCGATCTGCTGCTGCGGGTGCCGATCGTGGGCGAGGACCGGGTGTGCTGCCCGCGCTGCGGCGCCGTGGTGCACCGCTACGGCGCGCAGCGCCAGGACGCCGAGCTGGCGCTGCTGCTGACCGGGGTGATCGCCTTTCTGCTGGCCAATGTCTATCCGGTGGTGACGCTGGAGGCGGCCGGCGTCCGCAGCGCGGCCACCCTGTGGCAGACGGTGGTGGCGCTGGAGCGCCAGGGCATGCTGTCGGTGGCGATGCTGGTGATGTTCACCGGCATCGTGATGCCGTCGCTGGAGTTGGGCAGCATGCTGTATGTGCGGCTGCCGCTGGCCTTCGGTCACGTACCGCGCGGCTTTCCCTGGCTGATGCGGTTGAAGATATTGACCCGCCCGTGGTGCATGGTGGAGGTGTTTTTGCTGGGCATCCTGGTGTCTTTGGTCAAACTGGTCAGTCTGGCCACCGTGCATGTGGGCGTGGGCCTGATGGCCTTGTTCGCCTTGATCATGCTGATGGCGGCCACCGCCAGCCGTTTCAATCCGGAAGATTTGTGGGAGCGTTATCAGCAATGTCGGGCTTAGAAGTGAAAACCGCTGCCGACGCCAGCTTGTGTCTATGCCACGGCTGCGGCCTTCTGTGCCGGATCGGTGAGGGCGCGCAAGCCTGCCCGCGCTGCCACGCCGCGCTGCACTCGCGCAAGCCGCACAGCCTGCAGCGCAGCTGGGCCTTGCTGCTGGCTGCGATGGTGGCCTATCTGCCGGCCAATCTGCTGCCTATCATGGAAACCTCCACCATCATGGGCATGCAGAACGACACCATCATGAGCGGGGTGGTGTATTTGTGGAAGTCCGGTTCCTGGCCGCTGGCGCTGGTGGTGTTCACCGCCAGCGTGCTGGTGCCGCTGCTGAAGATTCTGGCCTTGCTCTTGCTGCTGGTGACGGTGCAGCTGGGCTCGGGCTGGGCGCCGCGGCAGCGCACGCGGCTGTATCGCATCGTCGAGGTGATAGGCCCGTGGTCGATGCTGGATATTTACGTGGTGGCCTTGATGGTGGCGCTGGTGCAGTGGCAGTCGCTGGCGTCGATCAAGGCGGGGCCGGGGGCGATCGCCTTCGGCACGGTGGTGGTGCTGACCATGGTGGCGGCAATGAGTTTCGATCCCAGGCTGATCTGGGATCCGGTAAAGGAAGATGATGAGCAGTGATAAACCCGAAACCCCGGCCGAGGCCGGCGACGATCTGCCGCTGGCGGTGCCGGTGAAGCGGCGGCGCTGGTCGCCCTCGCTGGTGTGGCTGATTCCGGTGCTGGCGGCGGTGATAGGCGGCTGGCTGGCGGTGAACGCCGTGCTGTCGCGCGGACCCACCATCACCATCGCCTTCCAGAACGCGGAAGGCCTGGAGGCGGGCAAGACCCGCATCAAGTACAAGGATGTGGAAATCGGCGAGGTGAAGGCGGTGTCGGTGAGTCCGGATCGCCAGGCCATCCTGGTCACCGCCGAACTGAGCAAGAACGTGGATGACTACCTGGTGGCGGACAGCCGCTTCTGGGTGGTGCGGCCGCGCATCTCCGGCGGCAGCGTGTCCGGCCTGGGCACGGTGCTGGGCGGCTCCTACATCGGCATGGATGTGGGCAAGAGCAAGGAGCGCCGCACCGAGTTCAAGGGCCTGGAAGTGCCGCCCATCATCAATGCGGACCTGCCGGGCAAGATGTTCGTGCTGCGCTCCGACAACCTGGGCTCGCTCAATGCCGGCTCGCCGGTGTATTTCCGCCGTGTGCCGGTGGGGCAGGTGGTGGGCTATGAGCTGGATCCGGCCGGCAGCGCGGTGAAGCTGTCGGTGTTCGTCAACGCGCCCTACGACCACTTCGTCACCGTCAACAGCCGCTTCTGGCATGCCAGCGGCATCGACGTGGCCATCGGCGCCAATGGCCTGAGCGTCAATACTCAGTCCTTGGCGGCGATCGCGCTGGGCGGCATCGCTTTCGAAACCCCGTTGAGCGACGGCCCGGACAAGACGCCGGACGCCAAATACTTGTTCCTGCTCAATGAGACCCGCGAGAAGGCGCTGCAAAACCGCGACCGTGAAACCCAATCCTTCCGCTTGAAGTTCCGCCAGTCGGTGCGCGGCCTGACCGTGGGCGCGCCGGTGGATTTCCGCGGCATCACTTTCGGCGAGGTCACCGCCATCGGCATCGAATACGCGGCGGATCGCAAGGATTTCGACATGACGGTGGATATCCGCACCTATCCCAGCCGGCTCAACACCTTGTCCGGCGATCATCGGCTGTCGGCGAAGATCTCCGTGGAATCGCTGGTGCGCAACGGCCTGCGCGCCCAGCTGCGCTCCGGCAGCCTGATCACCGGCCAGCTTTACGTGGCGCTGGATTTCTTCCCCGAGGCCAAGCCCGCCAAGGTGGTGATGCGCAACGGCATGACCGAGCTGCCGACGCTGCCGGGCGATCTGGAGGAGTTGCAGCGGGTGCTGCAGCGCATTGCGCGCCGTCTGGACAAAGTGCCGTTCGACAGCATAGGCGAGGAGCTGAACCAGTCGCTGAAATCGCTGCATCAGACGCTGGACGGCATGCGCAAGCTGTCGGAAAACATGGATGGCAAGGTATTGCCGCAGGCGGTGAAGACGCTGGAAGACTTGCAGAAAACCTTGGAAAGCACGCGTCAGACGATGCGGGCGGATTCGCCGCTGCAGCAGGACGTGCGCGCCGCGGCGCAGGAAGTGTCGGAAACCGCGCGCAGCTTCCG
Organism: Chromobacterium sp.; assembly: GCF_041912965.1. NCBI lineage: Bacteria > Pseudomonadati > Pseudomonadota > Betaproteobacteria > Neisseriales > Chromobacteriaceae > Chromobacterium > Chromobacterium sp. The sequence continues at coordinate 8,518 of NZ_JAYSGF010000007.1, forward strand.
CGCCTTGGCCGACTATCTTGACCGGCATCCGGAGGCGTTGATCCGCGGCAAGGGAGATAAGAAATGAAGACCATCGCATTGAGCCTGACGGTGCTGGCGCTGTTGAGCGCCTGCGCGTCGCCGCCCACCACTTTTCACCAACTGCGCCCGGCGTTGCCGGCCGCCAGCCAGAACCCGGCGCAGGGCGTCAGCGTGATGGTGGGCCCGGCCACGCTGCCGGCCGGCCTGGAGCGGCCGCAGCTGGTGGTGGAGGGCGCCGGCGGCAATATCGAGCTGCTGGATCTGCAGCGCTGGGCCGGTCCGCTGGACCGCATGTTGAGCCAGACGGTGGCGACCGATGTGTCCCGCGCCTTGGGCTTGGTCAGCGTCTACGCCTATCCGCAGCCGGGCATGGGCGGCGGCGATGTGCGGCTGCTGCTGGATGTGCGCCAGCTGCGGCTGCGTCCGGGGCATGAGGCGACGCTGGAGGTGGCTTGGCAGGCTGTGCCGGGCCGCGGCGAGCGCCAGCCGCTGGCCAGCGGCTATTTCAACCGTAGCCAGCCGCTGGCCGCCACCGATGCCACGGCCGCCGCCGCGGCGCTGCAGGCGCTGGTGACGGAGCTGAGCCGGCAGTTGGCCGGTGATCTGGGGCCGGCGCTGGCGGCGTTCAAGCCTTAGAAGCTAAAGGACTTCAAGGCCTTGCTCCGGCCTGGCGCGCGAGCGTAAACCGGTTCTTAGAGCCTGTTCAAAGTCTCGCGAGCAAGAGCGAGACAAGGCGAAAACGAGCGAAAAAGCGGAATGTACAGGTGGTACATGAGCACTGGGCGTGGTTTCAACGCCCATGTCTATCCATCCCGCCGACGCGCAGCAGACTTTGAACAGGCTCTTAAGGCGCCGGCGGTCGCCGTTGCGCCCAAGGCTGGGCCTGTTCCAGCTGGCGCGCCAGCCGCAGCAGCGTCAGCTCGTCGCCGCAACGGGCGACGAATTGCACGCCTATCGGCAGGCCGGCGGCGTTCCAGTGCAGCGGCACGCTCATCGCCGGCTGTCCGCTCATATTGAATGGTATGGTCCAGCCCAGGTATTCCATCATCCGGCGCGAGGTGTCCGGGATCAGCTGGCCGAAGCGCAAGGTCCAGTCCCAGCCCAGCTTGCCCAGGACCCAGCGCGATAGCGTCGCTTCGGCCGGGCTGGGTCCCAGGCTGCCGATCGGCGCCGGCGGCTGGTTCAGCGCCGGAGTGGCCAGCACGTCGTAGCCTTGGTGGAAGGCGTCCATCGCCCGGGTTTGCGACCAGATGAAGCCGCGCGCCCACGCCAGCTCGCCGGCGCTGAGCCGCTCGCCGTAACGCGCCAGCGCCCAGCTGGCCGGTTCCAATTGCGAATAGCGCGCGGCGGTGCCGGTCTGGCGCTCGATGTCGCGCAGCAGGCCGGCCATCTCGGCGCAGATCAGCACCAGCATCGCGCGCTGGTAGTCTTCCGGCGGCGCCAGCGGCAGCTGGACTTCCTCCACTTCATGGCCGAGGCCGGCCAGCAGCGCCAGCGCGCCGTCCAGCGCCGCGGCGCAATCCGCGTGCAGCTCGCCGCCCAGAATGGGGCGTTTGGTCCAGGCGATGCGCAGCTTGCCGGGCTCGCGCTGGTGCGCGCTGAGAAAGTCTTGCTCCGGCGCGGGCCAATAATAGGCTTCGCCGCCGCTGGGCTTGCCGGCCAGCAGGTCCAGCATCGCCGCGCTGTCGCGCACGCTGCGCGTCAGCGCGTGCTGGCAGACCAGGCCTTGCCAGCCCTCGCTGTAATCCGGGCCGGCTGGGCTGCGGCCGCGGCTGGGCTTGAGCCCGAACACGCCGCAGTTGGAGGCGGGGATGCGGATGGAGCCGCCGCCATCGCCGCCATGGGCGATGGGCACGATGCCGGCCGCCACCGCCGCGGCAGAGCCGCCGCTGGAGCCACCCGGCGTCAGCGCCAGATTCCAGGGGTTGCGGCTGGCGCCGTAGACTTCGGATTCGGTATAAGGGCAGAGACCCAGTTCCGGCGTGGTGGTCTTGCCGATGAAGATCAGGCCGCCCTGGCGGTAGCGTCGGATGATCTCGGCGTCGCGCGTCGCGACATAGCCGTCGAACAGACGGCTGCCGTTGCGGGTGGGCACGCCGGCGATATCGGCTAGCAAGTCCTTGATCAAGACCGGGCTGCCGGCGAGCGGGCCGCCGCCCTGCGGCTGCGCCAATTGCGCCTGGGCCTGTTCCGGCAGCGGCAGGCACACCGCGTTCAGCGCCGGATTCCATCGTTCCAGCCTGGCCTGGGCGGCCGCCGTCGCCTCGCTGGCCGCGATCTCGCCGCTGGCGATCAGCTGGGCCAGGCCGATGCCGTCGTAGTCTTCGTATTCCTTGAAACAGATCATGCCCGCTCCCTGTGATTTACATGGAATTTGCCGTCGTGTCGCCGCTCGCCATTGTAATGGATGGCTGTGTCTTGTTGTTCAAGTCGCAACAAAATAAAATCGCATGTGCTTGATTGTTGCTTGATGAAATGCATTTCAAATTTTTGGAGATGGCGATGCGGAATGAGGGAAGGCATGCCTGCGCCGCGCTGGTGCTGGCGGCATTGGCGAGTGGAGCGTCGGCGGTTGAGACGCCGGGGCGTTTGCGCGCCCTGGGCAAGGAGTCGGTCTACGCCTATGCCGAACTGGCCAAGGGGCGCGAGGTGTTCGACGCCTTCCGCGCGCTGGCGCCGGGCGCCGAGCTGCGCTACCGCCTGTATCCGCATCCGCCGCGGCAGGGCGTGGGCCTGGCCTGGCGCGATGGCGGCGGCGCCAAGGGCGCGTTGCGGCTGGCCGGCGACAATAGCTTCACCATGGCGCAACTGGCGGGGCTGGAGCGGCGCAATGCCTGGCTGGTGGCCAGCTTGCCGCCGGCGGAACTGAGCTGGCGGCCGGTGGTGCGCAGCAGCGGCCTGCCGGCCAATGTCCGGCGGCTGGGCGATTTGCGGTTGGAGTGCCTGGTGGGCGCGCAGGGGCGGGTCAGCCTGCGCGATGAGCGCAAAGTAGCCTGCCTGCCGCCGCCCAATGCCATGTGCCAGGATGATGTGGTGGCTTGCGCGCGGCGGGCCTCGGTGGCCTTGGGCGAGGCCATGCTCAAAGGGCTGACGCGCTTGCAGGGGGAGAAGAACCCCTATGAGCAAGGGCGCGCCCAGTATCTGTTCATCGCGGACAAGCCGGTGTTCAGCGCCACCTTGCAGGAGGGCGGCCGGCAGTTCACCCTGCCGGCGATCTGGCTGTATGGCCGCGCCGAGCCATTCACGCCGTTTTTCCAATGGCCGTACCCGCGCGAGTATTTGTACTCGGTGCCGCTGGAGCTGGGCGAGTGGTCCGATGACGCTCTGGTGGTGCTGGAGCCCATGGTGGCGGAGGGGGGCAAATGAGGCCGGGACGGATATTGGCGCTATGCTGCGCCTGCTGGCTGAGCGCGTGCGCCAGCAGCGGCAGCCAGCAATTGGAAGGCGTGGACGAGCCGGCGGTGAAACGCGTGTTGCAGCGCGGCGGTGGCCGGCAAGAAGTGCTGGCGGCTTTCGGCGAGCCGCAGGACAGGATCAAGTTCGCCAATGAGCGCGAGCTATGGGTCTACAGCTACATCCAGTACCGGGCGCAATTGCAGAATTTCACCGATCTGGCGCCCTTGATCGGCGCGCAGAACCGCTTCGACAAAGAGCTGGTGCTGCTATTCGACCCCGGCGGCAAGGTGCTGCAATGGCGGCTGTCCACCCGCGAGGAAGTGCGCGGCACCGGGTTGCTGAATCAGCCGCTGTCTGACGAGCGCTGAGCGGCGGCGAGGATGCCGCGTAGCCAGTTGCGGCGGCATCCCCTACAATAGGGGCAAAATGCAACAGCGGACTTGACGATGGCTTGCGGTTTGGCCTGCTTCTCGCCTTGAGTGCGAGGGCCGGCGCGAATGCCGCGGCGCGCGCAAGCCGCTTTTTTATTGGCGGAATGAAATGATGGAACCAGTGCGCTTGTCAAAACGCATGGCCGAGTTGGGGCTGTGCTCGCGCCGCGAGGCGGATAGCTATATCGAACAAGGGTGGGTGAAGGTGGACGGCGAGGTGGCCATCCTGGGGCAGAAGGTTTTGCCGCACAATCTCATCGAGGTGGACAAGAAAGCGCAGGACGCGCAGGCCTCGCGCGTGACCATCCTGCTGAACAAGCCCATGGGCTATGTGTCCGGCCAGGCCGAGGATGGCTACGAGCCGGCGGTGGTGCTGGTCAAGCCGGAAAACCAGTGGACCGAGGACAAGAGCCGCCGCCGCTTCTCGCCGCAACATCTGAAGGGCCTGGCGCCGGCCGGTCGCTTGGACATCGATTCGGTGGGCCTGCTGATCCTGACCCAGGACGGTCGCGTGGCCAAGCAGGTCATCGGCGAGCATTCCAGCGTGGACAAGGAGTACTTGGTGCGGGTGGAAGGCGAGCTTTCCGACGAAGGTTTGCGCCTGCTCAACCACGGCCTGGAGCTGGATGGTAAAAAATTGCTGCCGGCCACCGTGGCCTGGCAGAACGAGGACCAGCTGCGCTTTGTGCTGCGCGAGGGCAAGAAACGCCAGATCCGCCGCATGTGCGAACTGGTGGGGCTGCGCGTGGTGGGCTTGAAGCGCATTCGCATCGGCAAGGTCAAGCTGGGCAATCTGCCCACCGGGCAGTGGCGCTATCTGCGCGACGACGAGTCGTTCTAGGCGGCGTGGAATCGATGATTATTTAGCGGAGGACGGATGTTAGGGCGCTTGTTGCAACGATGGGGGTTGGATGCCGAGAGTCGGCGGCGCCAGCGTGAGCAGGAGCAGGCGATCGAGTTATTGGTCGATGCCACCGACAAGCGCCTGCGCTTGTCATCCGGCTACCAGCAGGCCTTGGCGCCCGGCATGCGCATCACCCAGGCCTATCTGGCCGAACTGCCGAGCCGGATGCCGGAGCCCTTGTGTCTGTCCCTGCGCGGCTTTGCGCAAGATCCACGGCTGGGCCTGCTGTTTTCCGGCCCGGCCAGCCTGTTGTCCTGCCTGCGGCAGAGCGAGCCCTTGCGCAATTTCTTCCTGTCGGCAAGCCAGGGCGACGAGGCCTGGGCTCTGTTGTCGATGGCGCGCAGCGAGACTGGCCGTTTGGGGGTGGCGATGGAGGGGGGCGAGCTGCGGCGCGAGGTGCCGCAGCAGGTGGTGAGCTTCGACGGCCATCGGCTGGCGATGCCCTGCGCGTCGCGCGAGCTGCTGCTAGAGAGCAGCGCGCGGCGCAGCCAGGAAATGCTGACCACGGTGATCGCCCGGCGCTTGAGCCTGCTGGAGCAGCTGCGCCAGACGCTGGACAATGAGATGTCGCGTTTGCAGCTGCGCATGAGTGTGCTGCGCTGCGAGGCCGGCACCGTGGTGGATGGCTCCTCGGACGGCGCGCCCTTGCCGGATACCTGCGAAGGCGTGCAGCGGCGCATGGACGAAATCGAGCCCCAATTGCGCGAAGCGCGAGGCGCGCTGAGCCTGGAAGGATTGCTGGAGACCGTGCGCCAGGTGCTGGAACATCCGGCCGAGCATTTCCGGCTGGAGTGGCAGACTCTGTATTTGAACCGCATGGGCGTCAAGCAGGACGGGCCGGGCGAGGATGTCACCGAACTGGCGTTCGAAGAGCTGGTGCTGGGGCAGGCCCAGTCGCTGCGGCGCGCGCTGATGCCGGTGCGGGTGACGCGGCAGGCGCTGGCGGAACTGGAGCGGGAGTTCGGCAGCGAATGAGCGTGGCGCGCGGACGTCAAAGCCGGCTTTGCAAAGCTGAAACAGCGACTATGCTTCAACTGTAGAGTCGCTTTCGATCAGCCTTCAGGGCGGCTGATTGAGTCTGCCCCGGCACCAGGCCGGGGTTTTTTTGTGCTCGCCTCATTGCAATGGGATATTTTGCGCCGGGGGCGCGCGGAACGCCCGCCAGGGCTTGCTTTGTGCTATCCTTGCGCCCCTCTTCAGCAACGACCGTGACCCGTCACTCAAGCCATGAAAGATCCTTGCGATCACTACACCTTCGATCTGATTGGCGGCGTCCGCAAAAAGCCGGGCCGCAAGCCCTTGGGCGAGCGCGCGATGACGGTGGCCGAGCGCAAGCGCCGCAGCCGCGAGTTGCGCCGCAGCCGTCTGCAGGAGCTGTCGGTGACGGTGGAGTTGAGTCGCGATGCGCAGAAGTCGCTGGACAAGATGATAGAGTGGTGGGGCGTCAGCAAGAAGGAGGCGATCAATCGCGCGCTGATGATAGCCTGTCAATCGCAGACTGGACGCACCGCGCAGCTGTTCGAGTTCGAGCTGCCGCCGGAGGCGCGGCGCAAGGGCAAGAAGGCGGCGCCGGGCGCTTGAGGCGGAGCGGACATGCAAAAGGCCGGGCAAATCGCCCGGCCTTTGCTATTGGCGCGCGGGTGTTCAGCCGTAGCGCTTGGCGGCCTCGATCGCCAGGCCGCTGCCAATGCTGCCGAACAGATCGCCTTCCACGTGGCGGGCCTGGGGCAGCAGGCGCTTGATGCTGTCGCGCAGCGCCGGCACGCCGCTGGAGCCGCCGGTGAAGAACACGGTGTCGATGTCGTCGGCCTGGGTGCAGGCGTCGCTCAGCAAGCGGCGCACGGTGGCGCCGATCTGGCCCAGCATCGTGTCTATGCTGTGGTTGAACTGCTCGCGGCTCAGTTCGCAATGCAGACCGGCTTCGATGTGGTTCAGGTCCAGCCGGTGCAGTTCCTGATCCGACAGCTCGATCTTGGCCGTTTCCACCTGCATCGCCAGCCGGTGGCCGGCGCGGTCCTGTATCAGCCGGAACAAGCGGTCCAGCACCTGCGGCTGCGCCGCGTCGCGGTGCACGTCCTGCAGGTCCATCCAGGCCTTGCGGGTGTAGGCGAAGTTGATGGTGTGCCAGGTGGCCAGGTTGAAATACTGGCTGGACGGCATCTCCGCGTTATTGCGCAGCCGGCTCTTGAAGCCGAACAGCGGCATCACGCCATGCAGGCTCAATTGTTTGTCGAAATCCGTGCCGCCGATGTGGACGCCGCCGGTGGCGAGGATGTCGTCACGGCGCTCGTCCAGGCGGTGGCGTTCCGGCGCCAGCCGAATCAGGGTGAAGTCCGAGGTGCCGCCGCCGATGTCGACGATGAGCACCAGTTCTTCGCGCCCCAGCCTAGCCTCGTAGTCGAAGGCGGCGGCGATGGGCTCGAACTGGAAGGAAATCTCCTTGAAGCCGACCTGACGCGCGATTTCGCCCAGCGTGGCCTCGGCTTCGGCGTCGGCCTTGGGGTTGTCGTCGACGAAATGCACCGGGCGGCCCAGCACCACCTGCTCGAAGGGACGATCGGCGGCGCGGTCGGCGCGCAGCTTCAATTCCTGGATGAATAGGCTGAGCAGGTGGCGGAATGGCAGCGCCTTGCCTTGCACTTCGGTCTGGCTGTCGATCAGGTTGGAGCCCAGCAGGCTTTTCAGCGAACGCATCAGTCGGCCTTCATAGCCTTCCATGTATTCCTGCAGCGCCAGCCGGCCAAACACGGAATGATCTTCTTCGTAATTGAAGAACACCACCGAGGGCAGGGTGATCTTGCCGTCTTCCAGCGCCAGCAGCGTGGCCTCGTGCGGGCGCAGCCAGCCAACAGTGGAGTTGGACGTGCCAAAGTCGATGCCGCAGGCGCGGGCTGTAGTCAGCGTATTCATATTCCCTCCGGTAAAGCGAGGCGCGATGGTACGCGGATTGGCGCGGCATGGGAAGGCATGGGCAGCAAAATCAAGCGCTTTGCCGTGGCGAAGACCGGTCTTTTGATCTGGCTGGCCGGTGGCGGCGAGACGATGCGTGTATGCTGAAAGCGTGCTCCGCGATGCGTTGGGGCGGGTGATGGACTGATTGAAAGGATCCAGGCATGAATAAACTGATCGTGATGTTTGTTGCGCTTGCGCTGGGAAGCGGCAGCCTGTCGGGCTGTGCCAATATGTCCGAGACGCAGAAAGACACCGGCACCGGCGCGGCGATAGGCGCTGTGGCGGGCGCGGTGCTGGGCGGCCTGACCGCCGGCGGCAACCCGGGGCGCAGCGCGGCCACCGGCGCGGCCTTGGGCGCGGCGCTGGGCGCTGGCGGCGGCTATCTGTGGTCCAAGCATATGCAGGAGCAGAAGGCCGCGATGGAGCAGGCGACCAAGGGTTCGGGCGTCAGCGTCAGCCAGACCGCGGACAATCAACTGAAGCTGGACATCCCCAGCGATGTGTCTTTTGACGTGGGTCGCTATGATATCAAGCCCAATCTGCGGCCGATTCTCGATCGTTTCGCCGCTACCCTGAACCAGAACCCAGTGACCACGGTGAACATCGTCGGCCATACCGACAACACCGGCAGCAACGCGGTCAACGATCCCTTGTCGCTGAACCGTGCCCGCGCCACCCGCGACTACCTGACGGCGCATGGCGTGGCCGAAGGGCGCATCAGCATCGCCGGCCGCGGCTCGCATGAGCCGGTGGCCAGCAATGCCAGCGCCGCCGGGCGGGCCAAGAACCGGCGCGTGGAGATCTTCGTCGCCGAAGCGGCGCGCGGTTAGCCAGACGCCGCTTTGGCGGTATGTCAGGGGCGGACCGGCTTGCCGGTGCCGCCCCTATTGCATGCACGACGTGACCGGCGCTGTCGATTTGTTAAATTTGCAATGTAATTCGTAATGGACGGAGGACGGGGTTTGTTAGAATGTCGCCAATAAGCAAGAAGCAGATTCAGCATGGCGACAGATATTTATTCGCGCATCCGGCAGGCTGCGTTCGAACTGGTGGGCGAGGGCGTATGGCCCACGGTGTTGGAAGTGCGGGCCAGGATAGGCGCGGGCTCCAATACCACCATCAATAACACCCTGAAGGAATGGCGGCAGGAGTTCCTGTCGCGCGTGGCGGTGTCCTCGCGGCGGCCGGATTGGCCGGCCGGCCTGGCGGAAGCCTTCGAGCAGGTGTGGCAGCGGGCTTGCGACGAGGCGGACGGCCGGCTGGAATCGCTGCGCCAGGATGCGGAAACCGCGGTGGCCCAGGCGGCGGCGGAGACGCGGGAACTAGAGGCCGGGCTGGCCGCGCGCCAGGCCGAGTTGCAATCCGCCTTGCGCGAACTGGAACTGCGCGCCGCGCGGCTGGCGGACCTGGACGGGCGGCTGAAAGGCGAGGAAAGCCGGCGCCAGATGCTGGAGGAGTCGCAGCAGCAGATGGCGGCCCGCTTGGAGCAGGCGCGACAAGAGCAGACGCAGGCGCGGCAACAGGCCGAGCAGCGCCAGCAGGAACTGGAGCAGCGCGCCGAGCAGCGGGTGCTGGAAGCGCGCGAGGAAGCGGGCAGGCGTGAGAGCCTGGCCTATGAGCGGCTGGAAGGCCTGCGTTTGCGGCTGTATGAGCAGATGGAGGAGGAGCGCCGCGCGATGCAGCAGGCGCAGGCGCGCCAGGAGGAGGCTTTGCGCCAGAGCCGGCGCGAGCTGACGCGGCAGGATGGCGAGTGGCGCGAGCGAATGGCCGAGCGCGAGCGCGACAATGGCCGGCTGGAGGCGCGGCTGGAATTGCTGGAAGAGCGCAATGCGGCGCTGGAGCAGGATGTGTTGCGCCAGGCGGTGCAGCTGGAGCAGGCATCCGCGCGCTTGCTGGACATGGCGAGCGAGAACAGCCGGCTGGCCGGCGAAGTCAATCTGGGCGCGGAGCGGCAATTGGCGCGGCTGGCGGAAGTCCTGGCCGGAGCGCGCCAGGAGTGGTCGGCGCTGGACGAGGCCGGGCTGCGCGAATGGCTGGGGCGGCAGCTGCAACTGCCCTTGCAGGTTTGAGCGGCCGGCGGCGCGCGTATTTCTACTAAGTGCTTGTCACAATGGCGGCCGGGTGCGGCTTTGCTAGTCTGTCGAGATGGGACAGTCCTGATGGAGAGCGAAATGTCATTCGGCGAATACTATCGGGCGCCGGCGTGGATCACGCTGCTGGCGCTGCTGCTGTGGTTTGGCCTGTGCTGGGCCGATGCCGGCTCCGCGCTGTCCGGTCTGTTGGCGATGATCAGCGGCAAGAACCTGATCGTTCTGTCCGGCCTGGCCTTGTTCTGGGGGCTGGAGCTGGCGTTGCGCCATCGCTCGCGGCCTGGTGCCGGGCATGGCCGGCATCACGCATGGCCCTAGTGGGTTGGGCTGGATGAGCAAAAGCGCGCCGCGGCGCGCTTTTTTCATGGGCGAGCGTCTGCTCAGAACAGGCGGGCGAGCGCGGCCGCGATGCGCTCCAGATACTCCGCGTCCACCGCGTCAAAACTGGCCAGCTCGCTGGAATCGATGTCCAGCACCGCTGCCACTTCGCCGGCGGCATTGAACACGGGAACCACGATTTCCGAGCGCGCGCTGGAGGAGCAGGCAATGTGGCCGGGGAAGGCGTCGACATCGTCCACCACCAGGGTTTTGCCGGCCTGCCAGGCGCTGCCGCACACGCCCTTGCCAAACGGGATGCGGGTGCAGGCGATAGGGCCCTGGAAGGGGCCGAGCACCAGTTGCTGGCCCTTGACCAGGTAGAAGCCGGTCCACAGCCAGTCGAAGCTGCTGTGCAGGGCGGCGCAGAGATTGGCCAGCGCGGCGATCTGGTCGGTCTCGGATTCAATCAGCGCCAGCGCTTGCGGCAATAGGGTTTGATAGCGCTCCTGCTTGTCGGCGCCTTGGATGATCAGGTGTTCTGCCATGGATGTCGTTGGGGTGGGGCTGGGGAAAGCGACAGCATACACAGCGGCCGGGCAAAAAGAAAACGCCACCCGGAGGCGGCGCTGAGATAGGAGCCGGAGCGGCGGCGTCACATCATGTGCTGGCCGCCGTTCATCGCGACATTGGCGCCGGTGATGAAGCCTGCCTGCTCGGAGGCGAGGAAGGCGACCAGCGCGGCGATCTCCTCGGGCTTGCCCAGGCGGCCCACTGGAATCTGCGCGACGATCTTGTTGCGGGTTTCTTCCGGCACCGCCATCACCATGTCGGTGGCGATGTAGCCGGGGGAGATGGTGTTGACGGTCACGCCCTTGCGCGCAACTTCCTGCGCCAGCGCCATGGTGAAGCCATGCATGCCGGCCTTGGCCGCGGAGTAGTTGGTCTGGCCGAACTGCCCCTTCTGGCCGTTGATCGAGGAAATATTGATGATGCGGCCGAAGCCGCGCTCGCTCATGCCATCCACCACCGGTTTGGTCATATTGAACAGCGAATCCAGATTGGTGCGCAGCACCGCGTCCCAGTCGTCCTTGGTCTGCTTTTTGAAGCTGCAGTCGCGGGTGATGCCGGCATTGTTGACCAGCACGTCCACCGGCCCCAGATCCTTGGCCACCTGTTCGGCCAGCGTCTTGCAGGAGGCGGTGTCGCTGACATCGCATTGATAGGCGTGGATGTCATGCAGGCCCAGCCCCTTCATGTCGGCGAGCCAGGCCTGCTCGCGGCCGGACTTGCTGTAGGTGGTGACTACGATGTGACCGCTTTCGGCGAGCGCTTTGCAGATGGCGGTGCCAATGCCGCCCATGCCGCCGGTAACAAGTGCGATTCGCTTATTCATAGTGCTGGCTCCTTTATGGCTGTCTGTCTGGATATGCTTATGCGATACGGCTTTCGATCTCTTTTAGGGTAAGTGAATTACCGCTGTATGTGAATGGAATGTACGCACGCCTTACGTTACGGCCTGGACGGTGAAAGCTCATCCGTCAGGCGCCGCAACAAGGCTAGCCTGGGTCTGGTGATCAAGCCGGCGTCGCATGCAGCCATGATGGCACAGTTCGGCTCCACCCGGTGAGAACAGTTGTGGAAGCGGCATTGCCCTATCAGCGGGCGCATTTCCGGGAAGAAACGGGTCAGTTCCGTGGCCTTCAAATGCTTGAGGCCAAACTCTTGCAAGCCGGGGGAGTCGATCAGATGGCTGTCGGCGTCCAGGTGGTAGAGCGTGGCGTGGGTGGTGGTGTGGCGGCCGGAGTCCAGCGCGGTGGAAATGTCGCCGATGCGGGCGTTGGCGTCCGGAAGCAGCGCATTGGTCAGCGTGGATTTGCCCATGCCGGACTGGCCGACGAAGACGCTGGTCTGGCCGTGCAGCAGCGGCAGCAGCGGTTCCACGTCCTGCTTGGCCGACAGCGTGACCAGCTGGTAGCCCAGTTGCCGGTACAGCTCCAGCTTCTGCAGCAAGCCGGCGGTTTCCGGCAGGTCGGACTTATTGACCACGATGACGGGATCGATGTCGCCGGCCTCGGCGGCGATCAGGCAGCGGCCCAGCAACTCTTCGTTGGGACTGGGCACGGCGGCGATGACGAACAGGATGCGGGTCACATTGGCGGCGATGACCTTGGTTTTCCAGTCGTCCTGGCGGTAGAGCAGGCTGCGGCGCTCTTGCGAGCGCTCGATGACCGCCTGTTCCTTGTTCTGCACCAGGATGTCCACCCAATCGCCGCAAGCGAAATCAACGCGCTTGCCGCGGGTGGTGCAATCGTAAACCTGGCCGCCGGATTCAACGATGAAGCGGCGGCCATGGCTGCGGATGATTTGTCCGGTCTGACCTGTCATGGGCGGGCCAGCAGTGCTTCGGTCTTGGCCGCGCAGATGAAGTCGTTCAAGGTCAGGCCGCCGGCGTCGTGGGTGCTGAAGTTGACGACGGCGCGGTTGTAATGCACCGACAGGTCCGGGTGATGGTCTTCGCGGTGAGCGATCCAGGCCAGCGCGTTGACGAAGGCCATGGTGTCGTGGAAGTTGGCGAAGGGGAAGGTCTTGGTCAGTTCGATGCCGCGGATGCTCCAGCCGGGCAGCGCGCCCATCAGCTGATTGATGGTGCTGGCCGCCAGCGGGCTGGCGCCGTGTTGGGCTTCGCAGGACAGTTCGAGCAGGTTCATGTCAGCGGTTTCCTTGTAAGTGGTTGATGCGCAGCGCGGCGGGCGGATGCGAGTCGTAGAAAGCGGAGTGCAGCGGGTCCGGCGTCAGCGTGGAGGCGTTGTCGCGATACAGCTTGACCAGGGCGGAAACCAGTTTGCCGGCGTCGGTTTCGCTGGCGGCGAAATCGTCGGCCTCGTATTCGTGGCGGCGCGACAGGCCGCTGGACAGCGGCGTGAACGGGAAAGTGAAGGCCGGCGCCACGGTGAAGAACAGGATCAGCGCCATCGCGGTGCTGGGCGTGGCAACGCCGAGGCCGGCGTAGAACCACGGCGCGTCCAGCAACTGCCCCAGCAGGAACAGGAAGGCCAGCGACAGCGCGAACGCCAGCGCGATGCGCTTGACGATGTGGCGGCGCTTGAAGTGGCCCAGTTCGTGCGCCAGCACCGCTTCGATTTCGGCGTGGTCCAGCTGTTTGAGCAGAGTGTCGAAAAACACGATGCGCTTGCCGGCGCCAAAGCCGGTAAAGTAGGCGTTGCCGTGGCTGGAGCGGCGCGAGCCGTCCATCACGAACACACCCTGGCTCTTGAAGCCTGCGCGCTGCAGCAGCGCTTCGATGCGCGCCTTGAGCTCCAGGTCCTCCAGCGCGACGAATTTATTGAACAGCGGCGCGATCAGCGTCGGGTAGAGCGCCACCATCAGCAGCTGGAAGCCGGTCCATACCAGCCATACCCACAGCCACCACAGCGGGCCGGAGATGTCCATCAGCCACAGCACCAGCGCCACCAGCGGCAGGCCGATGACGGCGCCGAGCAGCAGGCCCTTGATTTGGTCGATGAAGAACAGCCGCGGCGTGGTCTTGTTGAAGCCAAAGCGGGCCTCGATGCCGAAGGTGGAGTACAGGCTGAGCGGAAAGCTGACGCAGCCGGTCAGCACGGCCACGCCGACGATGAGCAGCAGGCCGGACAGCAGCGGCGAGGCGCTGGCGCCGGCGGCGACGACGGCCAGCCATTGCAGCACGCCGCCGAAGGTCAGCGCCAGGATCACCACGCAGTCCAGCACGGCGGAAAATAGGCCGAAACGGGTCTTGGCGATGCAATAATCGGCGGCCAGCTGGTGTTGTTGCAAGGCGATGGCGTCGCGAAACGCGGCCGGCACTTCGGCGCGGTGGCGGGCGATGTGGCGGATGTGGCGCCAGCCCAGCCAGAGTTTCAGGGCGAGGGTGGCCGCCAGCGCGGCAAGAAAGAGAGAGCTGAATGCCTCGGTCATCGGGGTCCGTTATCTGCGTCAGGTTTGCCGCCAGCGCGGCAATGAAGGAAAATGGCAGGGTTTTGCAAAGATTGGCAAGTATGACACAAGATCAAATGAACCTCATCTGGCTCGACATGGAAATGACGGGCCTGAATCCTGAGACCGACCGCATCATCGAAGTGGCGATGATCGTGACCGACAGCCAGCTGAACGTGGTGGCGGAATCGCCAGTGCTGGTGATTCACCAGCCGGACGCGGTGCTGGACGGCATGGACGACTGGAACAAGAATACCCATGGCAAGAGCGGCCTGATCGAAAAGGTCAAGGCATCCACGCTGGGCGAGGCGGAAGCCGAGCAGATCCTGCTGGATTTCATGGCCCAGCACGTGCCGCCGCGGATCACGCCGATGTGCGGCAACACCATCCACCAGGACCGACGCTTCATGGTGCGCTGGATGCCCAAGCTGGAGGAGTATTTCCATTATCGCAACCTGGACGTGTCCACGCTGAAAGAGTTGTGCAAGCGCTGGAAGCCGGAAGTGGCGCGCGGCGTGGTCAAGCGCGGCAAGCACGAGGCGCTGGCGGACATCCTGGAGTCGATCGAGGAGTTGCGTTACTACCGCGAGCATTTCCTCAAGCTGTAAGCGAGGGTGTTGTTCCGCGGGGGCGGCTCGGTAAGAGGGCTTGCCCCTTTATTATTGGCAAATCTCATTCCAGCGGCAATCCATATGGCTTCGCAACGCAGTTCCGACATTAATTCCACCCGGGTCTGGGCCCGGCTGCATCAACATCAGCGCGCAACCCGGCACATGCATATGCGTGAGCTGTTCGATGCCGATCCGCAGCGTTTCCAGCGCTTTTCGCTGGAGCTGGACGGCCTGTTGCTGGACTACTCCAAGAACCGCATCACCGAGCGCACGCTGGAACTGCTGTTCGAACTGGCGCGGGAGGCCGACCTGGCCGGCTGGATGGAAAGGATGCGCGGCGGCGAGCGCATCAATGTCAGCGAGGACCGCGCGGTGCTGCATACTGCCTTGCGCCTGCCTGCCGGCGAACGGCTGGAGCTGGACGGCTGTGAACTGGTGGCCGAGGTGCAGGCGGTGCTGCAGCGAATGCGTGTTTTCAGCGAGCAGGTGCGCGGCGGCGAGTGGAAAGGCTTCAGCGGCCGGCGCATCCGCCATGTGGTCAATCTGGGCATAGGCGGCTCCGACCTGGGGCCGCTGATGGTGAAGGAGGCGCTGGCCGCGTATGCGACGCCGGAGCTTGAGGTGCATTTCGTCTCCAATGTCGACGGCGCCCACATCGCCGGCACCTTGCAACGGCTGGATCCCGCCGAAACCCTGTTCATCGTCGCCTCCAAATCCTTCACCACGCCGGAGACGCTGCTGAACGCGCAGGCGGCGCGGCAGTGGTTTCTGCAGGCCGGCGGCGAGGCCGACATCGCGCGCCATTTTGTCGCGGTATCCACCAATCTGCCCGCGGTGCAGGCCTTCGGCATCGATCCCGCGCATATGTTCGGCTTCTGGGACTGGGTGGGAGGGCGCTATTCCACCTGGTCGGCGATAGGTCTGCCAGTGATGCTGGCGATAGGTTTCGACCATTTCCAGGAGTTCCTGGCCGGCGGTCACGCGATGGACCAGCACTTCTTCAGCGCGCCGTTCGCCGCCAATATGCCGGTGCTGCTGGCCTTGATCGGCATCTGGTACAACACCTTCTACCGCGCCCACACCCATGCCATCATGCCTTACGATCATGGCCTGCGCCGCTTGCCGGCCCATGTGCAGCAATTGGACATGGAGTCCAACGGCAAGCGCGTCGGCCGCTACGGCGAGGCGCTGGACTTCGATACCGGCCCGGTGATCTGGGGCGAGGAGGGCGCCAACAGCCAGCACGCCTTCTTCCAGCTGCTGCATCAAGGCACGAGGCTGGTGCCTTGCGATTTCATCATTCCAATGCGCAGCCATTACGCCGTCGGCGAGCAGCATCAGGTGTTGGTGGCCAACTGCCTGGCCCAGACCGAGGCCTTGATGCGCGGCAAGAGCGAGGCCGAGGCAATGCGCGAATTGGCGCATCTGCCGGGCGAGCAGCTGGACATGCTGTTGCCGCAGAAGCTGTTTCCCGGCAATCAGCCGTCCAACACCCTGGCGCTGGACGCGGTGACGCCGCGCGGCGTGGGCATGTTGCTGGCCTTGTATGAGCACAAGGTTTTTGTGCAGGGTGTGATCTGGGGCATCAATTCCTTTGATCAATGGGGCGTGGAGTACGGCAAGCAACTGGCGCGCCGCATCCTGCCGGAACTGGGCGCGGCCGACGACGCGCTGGCGCACGACAGCTCCACCAATGGCTTGATCCGTCATTTCAAAACGCGGCGAAGCTGAGAGGATGGTCATGCAAGAAAGCCTGGAATTGGCTCGCCGCTTGGGCGAGCGTCTGCTGGCGGCGGGCGAGAGCGTCGCCGCCGCCGAATCCTGCACCGGCGGCATGATAGCCGCGGCCTTGACCGATATCGCCGGCAGCTCGGCCTGGTTCGGCTATGGCGTGGTCACTTACAGCAATGAGGCCAAGCAGCGCCTGCTGCAGGTGGATGAGCGCGCCTTGCGCGAGCATGGCGCGGTCAGCGAGGCGGTGGTGCGGCAGATGGCGGCCGGCGCGCGGAAACTGTCCGGCGCGGATTGGAGCGTGGCGGTGTCCGGCGTCGCCGGCCCCGGCGGCGGCACGGCGGCCAAGCCGGTGGGCCTGGTCTGGTTCGGCCTGGCCGGTCCGGACGGCTGGAGCGAGGCCTTCAGCTGTCGCTTCGACGGCGACCGCGCGCAGGTGCGCGCTCAGACCGTGATCCGCGCCTTGCAGCGTTTGGACGAGTTGCTGGCCGCGCGCAGCCGCTCGGCTTAATCCTCGTTTTCCGGTTTCTTGCGCGCGCGCGGGTGCGCGTCGTCGTAGACCTTGGCCAGGTGTTGGAAGTCCAGCGCGGTGTAGATCTGGGTGCTGGACAGATTGGCGTGGCCCAGCAGTTCCTGCACCGCGCGCAAATCGCCGGAAGACTGCAGCAAGTGCGAGGCAAACGAGTGGCGCAGCATATGCGGATGCACATGCTGCTGCGCGCCGGTCTTGATCGCCCAGTCGCGCAGGCGCTTTTCCACCTGGCGTCCGCCCAGTCGTCCGCCATGGCGGGCGATGAACAGCGCGTTTTCCCCCTCGGCCGCCTGGCGTTGTGCCAGCCATTGTTGCAAGCAGGCGCGCGCCGCGGCGCCCAACGGCGTTATCCGCGTCTTGCCGCCCTTGCCGCGCACGCGCAGCAAGTCGTCGGAGAAGTCGATGTCTTCCAGGTTCAATCCCACCGCTTCAGACAGCCGTAGCCCGCAGCAGTAGATCAGCTCGAATAGCGCGCGATCGCGGACGGATAGCGGATCGGCATCGTCTATCCGGTCCAGCAGCGCCGCGGTGCTATCCACCGGCAGCGCCTTGGGCAGCGGTTTGTCCTGCTTGGGCGCGCGCAGGCCCAGGCTGGGGTCGTCCGGGCGCTGCGCGCTGTCCAACAGCCATTGGTAGAAGCGGCGCCAGGCGGACAGCTTGCGCGCCAGGCTGCGGCTATGCAGCCCTTGGGCGTGCAGCTTGGCCAGCGCCTTGCGCAGTTGGCCGGCCTCGGCTTGCGGCAGCGGCGTGGGGGCGAGCATGGCCGCCAATTGCTCCAGGTCGCGCAGATAGGCCGCGCTGGTGTGGCCGCTGCGGCCGGCCAGCGCCAGCGAGGCGGCGAAGCGATCCAGGCTTTCCATCTCAGCGGCGCAGCTTGGCCATCTGCATCAGCCGCTCGAACAGTTGCAGGTCCTGTTCGTTCTTCAGCAAGGCGCCGGCCAAGGGCGGCGGCGCATTGTCCTGATGGCGTCGTTTCAGCGCGTCGGCGTCCATGCCTTCGGCGGTCAGCAGCTTCAGCCAGTCCAGCAGCTCCGAGGTGCTGGGCTTTTTCTTCAGGCCGGGCAGCTCGCGGATGGAGAAGAACACTTCCAGCGCCTCGCTGACTAGTTGCTGGCGCAGCGCGGGGAAGTGGACGTCGACGATGGCCTGCATGGTATCCCGTTCCGGGAAGCGGATGTAATGGAAAAAGCAGCGGCGCAGAAACGCGTCCGGCAGCTCTTTCTCATTGTTGGACGTGATGATGATGATGGGGCGTTGGCGCGCGCGCACGAATTCCTGGGTTTCGTGCACGAAGAATTCCATCTGGTCCAGCTCGCGCAGCAAGTCATTGGGGAATTCGATGTCGGCCTTGTCGATCTCGTCGATCAGCAGCACCGGCGCGGTGTCCGCGTCGAAGGCCTGCCACAGCTTGCCCTTGACGATGTAGTTGCGGATGTCGTGCACGCGGGCGTCGCCCAGCTGCGAGTCGCGCAGCCGCGACACCGCGTCGTATTCATACAAGCCGTGCTGGGCCTTGGTGGTGGATTTGATCGGCCAGACTATCAGCTCGCGGCCCAGGCTGTGGGCCACTTCCTCGGCCAGCATGGTCTTGCCGGTGCCGGGCTCGCCCTTGATCAGCAGCGGACGTTCCAGCGTGACGGCGGCGTTGACCGCCATCATCAGGTCTTCGGTGGCGATGTAGTTTTCGGTTCCGGAAAATCGGGTATTGCTCGTCATGGGTGACAGGGGCTTCGAAATGGCCACGGCAGCCGCTTGGGCGGTTGCTGTGGCTTGGAAAGAGGTTAACGGGCGAATTCGCGTTCCAGGTCGTCCAGCGAAATGCCCCAGCTTTTCATCATATGGCTCAGCAGCGCCATTTCCGGCTCGCTGATGGTGCCGTCGGACTTGCTGATGTCCATGGCCAGCACGCAGGCCAGCACGCGTTTGCGGCGGTCGGTGATTTCGGTCAGCAGGCCGTTGATGCGCTCGGCGTCCAGCAGGCGGATGGTGCCGTCGTCGCCGGCTTCGTCGGAGACGTCGTCGCAGTAGTCGACCAATACCTTGGTGAATTGTTTGCGCGGCAGGCCGATTAGGTCATAGACGTGCAGTTTATCCAGCAACTCCAGTTCGCGCGGGTCCATATTGCCGTCCGTGATCATGAACATGGCCAGCAAGCGAGCCAGCGCTTCCGGGCTGTTGAGCGCGTATTTTCTCATGACGTCTTTCCTTTATTCTGATGTGACGCCAAGCCGGGCCAGAAACACTGGGGGCATGGCGGCAAGCTTGCGGCAGGCATAGTCGAAAAAAACGATGCCAGTCTTCAATCTTGCCACTTCTTTCCCGGTTTTGTCATTGCTTGCCTGATAGAGCAAATCGAAACCGCGCGGACCGATGTCGGTGACGGCGAGGCCAAAGCGCAGCACATCGCCGTGAAAGGCTTCCGCGCGATAGCAGACGGCGGTGTCCGCCACCACGATGCCCAGCCCTTCGACGCTGAGCTCGTGGGCATAGCCTAGACTTTGAAAGAAGCGTAGCCGTGCCTCGTGGGCTAGGCGCAGCACGGCGTCGTTGCCGAGGTGGCCGCCGTAGTTGATGTCGCCGATGCGGACATCGACGCGGGTTTCGAAGGTGAAGCGCTCGGGCAGCTCAAGCTTGATTCTGGGCATGATATGGGCTTTGGGCGAGTCGTTTAACTTGCTTGTTTGTCTTAATCTGGGTCAACAGTACGGTAGCATGGTTTGATAGACTGAAAGTGTAAGGCAAATACAACAAGGAGCAGAGTCATGTATCAGCGCATTTTCGTACCGGTGGATGATAGCGAAACCTCCAATCTGGCGTTGCACGAGGCGTGCCAGCTGGCCAAGGAAGTGGGGGCCAGCCTGAAGCTGGTGCATGTGGTGGACCTGGCGCAGTTTGGCTGGGGCGGTACCGAGTTCCTCGACGCGACCGAACTGCAGAAGTCGATCAAGCAGGCCGGCGAGCAGGTGCTGGGGCAGGCGGGGGCCAAGGCCAAGGAGCTGGGCGTGGAGGCGGATTGCAAGATACTCGAGAGCTGGGGCGACAAGATCGCCGCGGTGCTGGTGGATGAGGCCGGCTCCTGGGGCGCCGATTTGATAGTGATGGGTACCCATGGTTGGAGCGGTTTGATGCATTTGCTAATGGGCAGCGTGGCGGAAGGGGTGCTGAAACTGGCGGACGTGCCGGTCTTGCTGGTGCGCAATCCTGGTGACTAGGCCGATGGCATGCGAGCCGCGCCGCTTTGGCGCGCGCGGCGCGTAGTTGCTTGTCGGACAATTCGAGTGAAAAAATAAAGCCAGCCGGCATTGCTGCGGGCTGGCTTTGTCGCGCGGGAGCCGCTTAGTTGGCGGTGACTTCCACGCTGCCATCCTGGGCTTCCAGCTTGGTGCGAACCGCTTTGCGCAGGCTCTTGTACAGGTCCGGGTGGGTTTCCTTGAGGTATTCGACGATTTCGAAGTCCTCGCGACGCACCTTGGACAGGTCGATCTGCTCCACATGCACCAGGCGCAACAGTTCGCGCACCGGCTTTGGCATGTTGCGGCCGCTTTCGTAGCGGGAACCGCCGGATTGGGTCACGCCGATGCGGCTCCAGAACTCTTGCTGGTTCAGGCCGAGCTTGCGGCGGATTTCACGCGGGTTGGGGATTTTTTCAAACAGTTTCATTGAGTGTTCCTCTCAGTATCAAAGAATATTGGTTCTAATATTTTTTTAGGTTCGTGCCCTGCACCCTAAAAATAGCAAAAAAAATCCATCAGGAATAATTCTGATGCAAAAAAGTTCATGAAGTTCCGTTAAGCACGAACTTCGTTTTTTGCAATGTTAGTGGCTTCTTATTGTCAAGGACAATGGGATTTGCAGGGCGAGACGCGAAAAGATACTGCGTGGTCGCTTTTTTGTAAAGCGTTTCGGCATCTGAGACAGAAAATAAAGGGGAGGGGCGGCGAGCCTGACCCCCGGCACTTGCGCTAAATAACTGTGGCTGCTTCCTTCCGGACCTGACCAGGTTCGCTATCGCGCAATGCGGGGAGACCCGCCTCAAGAGAAGACGCATTCTAGCGATAAGCGGCGGCTTTGCCAAGCGCGGCGTGCGTTTTTATTGCCGGCGCGGCGGTTGCCGAAGCGGCGGCGGCAAGGCAGACTTGGCTGCATCCTATAACGAGAGTCCGGCAAGACCCCCGTGTGCGGCCGGCGCAAGCCGCGCGGCGCCGGGGTTGGCGGTCTCTTCAAACACCATGGCAAGGCTTGGGAGAGCGAGATGTCTCAATCGGCGCAAGAACTGTTGGCGGAACTGGTCCGCTTCGATACCACCAGCCGGTATTCCAATCTGCAATTGATCGAATGGGCGCGCGATTATCTGCTGCGGCTGGGCGTGGAGGCCACGCTGACCTTCAACGACGATGGCGGCAAGGCCAATCTGTTCGCCCGCATCGGCGCGCCGGAGTTGCCGGTGGTGTTGCTGTCCGGGCATTCCGACGTGGTGCCGGTGGATGGGCAGGTCTGGGACAGCGATCCTTTCGCGCTGACCGACAAGGGCGATGGCCGGTTGTATGGCCGCGGCTCCGCCGATATGAAGGGCTTTATCGCCTGCGTGCTGTCCTTGGCGCCGTGGTTTGTCGAGTTGGCACAGGGCGGGAAGCTGCGCCAGGCGATCGGCATCGCGCTGTCCTATGACGAGGAGGTGGGTTGCCTGGGCGTGGGGCGGATGATAGACCGGCTGGTGGCCGATGGCGTGCAGGTGTCCGGCTGCATCGTTGGCGAACCCACCAGCATGCAGCCGGTGATCGCGCACAAGGGCATCGCGCATTATCTGTGCAAGGTGAGCGGCCGCGCCGCGCACTCCTCGCTGACGCCGCAGGGTGTCAACGCGATCGAATTCGCCGCGCGGCTGATCACCCATATCCGCAAGCTGGCGGACGCCGAGGCTTCGTTCGGGCATCGCCAGTCCTTATATGATGTGCCGTTCACTACCCTGCAGACTGGGACCATCAACGGTGGCACCGCTTGCAATATCGTGCCCAAGGATTGCGAATTCATGTTCGAGTGCCGCTGGCTGCCCGGCGACAGCCCGGAGCGCTTTGTCGATTCGGTCAGGGATTACGCCGCCACCTTGCTGCTGGAAATGCGCGAAGTGGCGCCGGAGGCGGATGTCCAGATCCAGCCTGTGGTGTACAGCCCGGCTTTCGAATCGTCGGAAGACAGCGCGGTACGTCGTATCGTGGCGCGCTTGTGCGGCTGCGACGGCGGCAAGGGCGTCGCCTACACCACCGAGGCCGGGCTGTTCAGCGAGGCCGGCATCGCCTGCGTGGTGTTGGGTCCGGGCAACATCGAGCAGGCGCATCGACCCGATGAATACATTGAAATAGAGCAATTGCGGCAGTGTTTGGCCTGGTTGCGGCGCTTAGGGGATGAGCTGACGCAAGAACCGTGAAGATTTTTTTGCGCTGATGGCCGAATGGCCGCAAAATCGCTGCCGGCGACAAGCCAAACACTCAAGTTGCCCGCCAGGGGGATCCCTTAGGCGGGCTTGTTTTATGGTGGCGTTAGAAGCGGCGCAATGCCCGCCGGGCTTGGCCGGCACTGGCGTCGCGGCAGTCAGAAAGAAAAAATAAATGAGTCAGAACGTGGGATCTGTACGGCAGGGAGGCGTGGCCAAGTCGCGAGACGGCTTCACCTCCAGCTTTGGCGTATTGGCGGCGACCCTCGGTTCCGCCGTGGGCCTCGGCAATATCTGGAAATTTCCTTACTTGACCGGCACCAATGGCGGCGCCGGTTTCTTGGTGGTGTACGTGCTGGCCACCTTGCTGGTGGGCCTGCCGGTGATGATCGCCGAGATCATGTTGGGCCGCAAGGCCAAGAGCGACGCGGTGAGCGCGCTGAAGACGCTGGCGCCGGCCGGGCAGCCCTGGTGGCTGATCAGCGCCTTCGGCGTGCTGGCGGCCTTCCTGATCATGGCCTTCTATTCCGAAGTGGCGGCCTGGGTGTTCGCCTATGTGTTCAAATCCATGGGCGGCGGCCTGTTGTCCAGCGATCCCAAGGTGACTTCTCAAGCGTTCAACGCCTTGATTTCCGATCCCTTGCAGTCCTTGCTGTGGCAATGGCTGGTGCTGCTGTTGATCGGCGGCATCCTGCTGATGGGAGTGTCCAAGGGCATCGAGGCGGTGACCAAGAAGCTGATGCCGCTGTTGTTCCTGCTGCTGTTGGTGATAGGCGCGCGCAGCCTGATGCTGCCTGGCGCGGCCAAGGGCCTGGACTTCCTGTTCACCCCGGATTTCTCCAAGATCAGCGGCGCGGTGGTGCTGACCGCGGTGGGCCTGGCCTTCTTCAAGCTGTCCATAGGCATGGGCACCATGATTACCTATGGCAGCTATTTCCGCGATGACCAGAACATCCCGGTCACCACCTTCCGGGTGATGTGCGCCGACCTGTTCGTATCCATTCTGGCCGGCATCGCCATCTTCCCTGCGGTGTTCGCCTTCGGCTTCGAGCCGGCGGCCGGTCCGTCGCTGTTGTTCATCACCATCCCGGCGGTGTTCGCCAGCATGCCCTTGGGCAATGTGTTCATGGTGGCCTTCTTCGTGCTGGCCGCGATCGCCGCCACCGGCGCGATGCTGT
Organism: Chromobacterium sp.; assembly: GCF_041912965.1. Taxonomy (NCBI): domain Bacteria; kingdom Pseudomonadati; phylum Pseudomonadota; class Betaproteobacteria; order Neisseriales; family Chromobacteriaceae; genus Chromobacterium; species Chromobacterium sp. The sequence goes on from NZ_JAYSGF010000007.1 coordinate 32,085, forward strand.
CGATTCTGGAGGTGCCGGTGTCGGTGTTCAGCGAGCGTTTCGGCATCAGCCGCGTCAAGGCCACGCTGATCAATCTGCTGCTGCTGGCGCTGGTGGGCGCCGGCTGCGCGCTGTCCAACAGCACGCTGTCCGGCTTCAAGCTGTTCGGCATGACCTTGTTCGATCTGTTCGACTTCGTGACCTCCAATCTGCTGATGCCCATGGGTGGCATCTTCCTGTGCCTGTTCGTCGGCTGGGTATGGGGCTTCGAGCGTCTGAAGCAGGCCTTGAGCAATCAGGGCGCGCTGCGCAACGAGGGTTTGCTCAAGGCGCTGTTCTTCGTGCTGCGCTATGTGTCGCCTTTGTTGATCTTGGTGGTGATGCTGAAGGGCCTGGGCGCGATTTGAGGCCAGGTTGTTCAGTAGAAAAAGGAGCCGAGAGGCTCCTTTTTTCATGCGGCTTGTCGCCGGCTCAGGGCTGGCTGGCGTCGTCTTCCGGAATCACCACCGGCGGCGCGGTGAAACCGTTCAGTTCCCGGGCGTTTTTTTCCAACAGCAGCACAATGCTGGTGTTGAGGGCGCCGAAGGTCCAGCTGATCAGGAAGAATACCGAATAGGCCGACAGCTTGTCGTTGAACAGCGTTTTGCCGTGCAGGCTGAGCTCGGCCGGGTCGAAGATGGAGAAGAACACCCCTGTCGCTAGTATGGCGATGATGAAGGAGGGCCAGAACAGCAAGATGCCTTTTTTCATGAGTCATGCTCCTGTGGCTGCCGTGCTTGGAGGCAAGTGGGTGGCTGATGTCAGGGTAATGGCCGGACGGCGCGCTGTCAAAACGCCGCCGCGCCGGACAGCGGCCCGTGACGCGGTTCTCCATGTTAGACTGTGCTTATCCGGTTTTTCTTGTCCGGCCGGCCAGCTTGCCGCTGGGTCCGGTCGTTGCGTTAAGTAATGGAGCCCCGCATGACCTCTTCGATCTTCTCCGCCGTAGAACTGGCGCCGCGCGACCCTATCCTGGGCCTGAATGAAGCATTCAACGCCGATACCCGCACCACCAAGGTGAATCTGGGCGTGGGCGTTTATTCCGACGACAACGGCAAGATTCCGCTGCTGGCGGCGGTGAAGGCCGCGGAGAAGGCGCGTCTGGAAGCGATGCCGCCGCGCGGCTACCAGCCCATCGAAGGCGCGCAGGCTTACGATAGCGCGGTGCAGAACCTGTTGTTCGGCGCGGACAGCGAGTTGATCAAGGCTGGGCAGGTGGTGACCGCTCAAGCGCTGGGCGGCACCGGCGCGCTGAAAATCGGCGCGGATTTCTTGAAGCGCCTGAATCCGGCTGCCAAGGTTTATATCAGCAACCCGAGCTGGGAAAACCACCGCGCGCTGTTTGAATCCGCCGGCTTCGAGGTGGAGAACTACCCGTATTACGACGCGGCCACTCGCGGCGTCGATTTCGACGGCATGCGCGCCTTCCTGGCGCAGCTGCCGGCCGGCTCCATCATCGTGCTGCACGCCTGCTGCCACAACCCCACCGGCGCCGACCTGTCCGACGCGCAATGGGCCGAGGTGGTGCAGGTCTGCCGCGAGCGCGGCCTGGTGCCCTTCCTGGACATGGCCTACCAGGGCTTTGCCGACGGTATCGACGCCGATGCCGTCGCCGTGCGCCTGTTCTCGGCCTCCGGCCTGCAGTTCTTCGTGTCCAGCTCCTTCTCCAAGAGCTTCTCGCTGTACGGCGAGCGCGTCGGCGCCTTGTCCATCGTCACCGCCGGCAAGGAAGAATCCGCGCGGGTGTTGTCGCAGCTCAAGCGCGTGATCCGCACCAACTACTCCAATCCGCCGATTCATGGCGGCGCGGTGGTGGCAGCCGTGCTGTCCAATCCCGAGCTGCGCCAGATGTGGGAAGACGAACTGGCCGGCATGCGCGACCGTATCCGCGCGATGCGCACCGGCCTGGTGGAGGCGATCAAGGCCGAAGGCGTGGCCCAGGACTTCTCCTTCGTCGCCAAGCAGCGCGGCATGTTCTCCTACACCGGGCTGAGCGCGGCCCAGGTCGAGCGCCTGCGCGCCGAATTCGGCATCTACGCGGTGTCCACCGGCCGCATCTGCCTGGCGGCGTTGAACAGCAAGAACCTGGGCTATGTCGCCTCCGCCATTGCTCAAGTGGTGAAGGCGGACTGAACCTGGCCGGTTTTGCGTCCAAGCATTGCCAAGCCCCGCAGGTCGGGGCTTTTTTTCAACCGGCCGGCCATCGGCCATAGTCGAGGAGCACATCATGCAACTGCATAGCCGCAGTTTTCAAGAAGGGGAGCGCATTCCAGGCCGCCTGGCCTTCTGCGTGCCGGATGCGGGCAGTCATGTCGCCTTGTCCGACAACCTCAATCCGCACCTGGCCTGGAGCGGCGCGCCGGAGGGCACGCTCTCGTTCGCGTTGCTGTGCCATGACCCGGATGTGCCGTCGCGCGGCGACGATGTCAACCAGGAGGGCAGGGAAGTGCCGGCGGAACTGCCGCGCGTGGACTTCTATCATTGGCTGCTCTTGGATATTCCCGCCGAGCAGTCCGAAATCGCCGAGGGCGGCCACAGCGTTGGCGTCAGCGCGCGCGGCAAAAGCGGGCCGGAGGCGCCGCAGGGCCTGCGCCATGGCATCAACGACTACACCGGCTGGTTTGCCGGCGATACGGCAATGGCTGGCGATTACTACGGTTACGATGGCCCCTGCCCGCCGTGGAACGACAGCCTGGAACATCGCTATGTTTTCACCCTGTACGCGCTGGATGTGGCCAAGCTGCCGGTACCCGGCGCGCTGACGCCGGCCAATGTGCTGGCGGCGCTGTCCGGCCATGTGTTGGCGTCGGCCAGCCTGAGCGGGCGCTATACGCTGAATCCGCGTTTGCTGTAATCGTCCCGCAATGTAAAGAAGTGGCAAAAAGGACAGTTTGCCTATCTCACGGCGCGGCGGCCTCTGGCAAGGGATTGCAGTGTGGCAATGAAATGCAGCATGATGTTGCGGCGTTTGCTGTCTTGGCGGCGAATTAGCTCGGCGGAAGCGGTGCAGCGCTCCCGTTAGGCGGCGGACGATAACAACATCAAAGGGGATTAACTGTCATGGTTGCAAACACTGTTAAAGACAAGCTGCCTGCCGCCGCATTGGCGACCGGCGCGTTTGACGCGGACGATGCCGATGTGCGCAACAATCTGGGGCTGATGGGGCTGTTGGACGTGAATTCCGGCGATGGCCGCTACCGTCTGACCGCGACGCTGGAACCGGAAGTCGAAGGCGTGGACGATGTCCAGGCCTGGGTGCTGGAGATGGAGCTGGTGACCCTGGCCACCGGCCAGGTGCTGCGCTGCAAGCAGGCCGGCGTCGCCTATGCCGGCCCCACGCCCGGCAGCCATTTGCGCCGTCTGTTGGCCAACGGCCAATTGCAGGGTTATCTGCAGCAGGCCGCCTAGACGGGGCGTTCCGCAGCGATAAATTAAGCCGCCGCCTTGCGCCGCGGCTTATTTTTTTGCCCGCGGCCAGAGGGTGCGCCAACGCGCGTCTGCCGCGAGCGCTATAAAAAACGGTACAATCGCCGCTGTCGGCCCGCCGTAGGTCTGGGCTGTCCGTTAATTTTCGACATCGTCAGAGGTTGTGAACTGTGTGGTTCGTGCTGTGTTTGCTGCTGTTGCTGCTGGGCGTGCTGGCTTGGCTGACGTATACCGGACGTGTGTCCGTGTCCGAGTGGACCCGAAAGCTGGATAGTCTGCTGGGCGTGTCGCCGACGGAGCGGCATGAGCCGGATTACTTCGCCGAAGAGCCCGCTGTCGAGCGGTCCGCCGCGTCAGTCTGGACCCCGCCGGCGGAACCCGAGGCCGCCGCGCCGCGCGCCGAGCCGCCGCGCCGCGTCGTCGAGGAAAGCCCGGTTGAGCGCTCCGCGCCGATGGAGCGCGAAACCATAGTATTGCCCAAGCGACAAGCGGCCCCGCCGCAGCCCGCGCCGGAACTGCCGACGCTGGAGTTGTCGCGTGAATACCGCAAGCGGCAGCGCCAGCCGGCGGCGGAGCCGCAAGCCAAGGATTTGCCGGTGATAGGCTTGCACGAGCTGCAGAGCAATCTGCAGTCCGACTATCGTCGCCGCCAGGCTGGCCGTGCGCTGTCGCAAAGCGTCAAGGAGCAGGACGGCGCGGCGCTGCCGCTGATCGATCCCAGCGAAGTGCGCGAGCAATTGCGTCATATCCATTCCAAGCGCGGTAAAACCATGGCCGCGCCGTCCGCGCCCATGTTGCGGCCGCTGGTCGCCAAGTCGCAAGAGCCGGTGGCGGAGCCGCAAATCGTGCCGCCGCCGGTGGTGCGGCATGAGCTGCCGGCCAGCGCGCGGCCGGCGCAGCATGGCTGGCTAGCGCCTGCGCGGCCGCCGGCGCCGCCCGCGGAGCCCGAGCTTGTCGCCTATGCCGGGCTAGTCGATTCCCTTGACCCACTGCCGACGCCGCCCGAAGCCGAGCCCGACGCCGCCGAGCCCGCTGTGTTTGCCGCAAGCTTCCCTGAGCCGGAAATCGTGGACTATGCGATAGCGCCTGGCTTGGCCGCCGAGGCGCCGGCTGAGCTTGAGGTGGTCACTGCGCCGCCGATGGCGACGCCGATCGAGCGACAGTCCGCGGTTTTCACGCCGCAGGTCTTCGCCGACGCGCCGCCGGTTTCCATGACGGAGAGGCCGCCGTCCGCGTCGCCGGCGCCGCTGCCGGTCGTGGTCATCGACGAACCGGAAGCGCCGCGCGCCGCCGAACCCGCGCCATGGCGCTGGCCGCAGACCCGCTCGGTGCTGGTGCAGGAAGAGGAGAAACCCGCCGTGGTGCAACGCGAGAGCGTGCCGGCGGAGCCGCCCACGGTGGCCGCGGCGGCGCAGCAGCTGGCCGCCAAGCCGCTGCCCTGGGTCTTGATCGACGCCCCTGTCGCCGCCGAGACGACGGCGGAAGCGCCGGAGGAAACCAGCCTGCCTTGGGATGCCGCGCCGCAGCCCGGCGATTGGGCGCTGCAGGCGCAGGCCGAGGTGGAACGCGCGGCCGAGCCGACGCCGCCCAAGCCAAGGCCGGTGTACGACGATTATGGCTTGCCGGGCCTGGACTTGCTGCGTCCGGCCGATGAGGCGACGGTGAGCTGCTCGGAAGAGGAGTTGCTGGAACGCGGCATCGTCATCGAGGAAAAGCTGGCCGAGTTCAAGGTCAAGGTCAGCGTGGTGGACGCTTACGCCGGTCCGGTGATCACCCGCTACGAAGTGGAACCGGCGGTGGGCGTGCGCGGCAACCAGGTGGTCAACCTGATGAAGGATTTGTCGCGCGCGCTGGGCCTGGCCGCGATCCGGGTGGTGGAAACCATTCCCGGCAAGACCTGCATGGGTCTGGAACTGCCCAATCCCAAGCGGCAGATGATCCGGCTGTCGGAGATATTCTCCTCCGAGGCCTTCCAGCTGCCCAGTTCGCGGCTGACGCTGGCTCTGGGCAAGGACATCACCGGCCAGCCGGTGGCGATGGACCTGGCCAAGGCGCCGCACCTGCTGGTGGCCGGCACCACCGGTTCCGGCAAATCGGTGGGCGTCAACGCGATGATTCTTTCGATGTTGTACAAGGCGCGGCCGGACGAAGTGCGCTTCATCATGATAGATCCCAAGATGCTGGAACTGTCGGTATACAACGACATCCCGCACTTGCTCGCGCCGGTGGTCACCGATATGAAGCTGGCGGCCAATGCGCTGAATTGGTGCGTGGGCGAGATGGAGCGCCGCTATCGGCTGATGAGCGCGCTGGGGGTGCGTAACCTGGCCGGCTACAACGACAAGGTGCGCGAGGCCGAGGCCATGGGGCAGCGCATCGGCAACCCGTTCAGCCTGGCGCCGGAAACGCCGGAGCCCTTGGAGCCGCTGCCCTTCATCGTGGTGGTGGTGGACGAATTCGCCGACCTGATGATGGTGGCCGGCAAGAAGATCGAAGAGCTGATCGCGCGGCTGGCGCAGAAGGCGCGCGCCGCCGGCATCCATCTGATCCTGGCCACGCAGCGGCCATCGGTGGACGTGATCACCGGCCTGATCAAGGCCAATATTCCTACGCGCATCGCCTTCCAGGTGTCCAGCAAGGTGGACAGCCGCACCATTCTAGATCAGATGGGCGCGGAAAGCCTGCTGGGCCAGGGTGACATGTTGTTCCTGCCGCCGGGCACCGGCTATCCGCAGCGGGTGCATGGCGCCTTCGTCACCGACGACGAAGTGCACGCCATCGTCGAGCATCTGAAGCAATTTGGCGAGCCTGACTATGTGGAAGGGCTGCTGACCGGCGAGAGCGAGGCGGAGGAGGAGTCGGCCGCGGCCACCGCCAAGGCGCAGGCGGCCAGCGAGAGCGACCCGCTCTACGACGAGGCGGTGGAAATCGTGATGCGCACCCGCAAGCCGTCGATTTCCTCGGTGCAGCGCCATCTGCGCATAGGCTATAACCGCGCCGCGCGGCTGATCGAGGAAATGGAGGCCGCCGGCATCGTCAGCCCGATGGAGAGCAATGGCAACCGGACGGTGTTGGTGCCGCAGCGCGAGCTGTGAGCCAAGTGCCGTTGCAATGAAAAAGCGCGCCAGCGGCGCGCTTTTTCTTTTCTTATGCGTGGACGGGGTCAGCGACGGCGCCGCTCCTGATCGTTGCGAATGCGGATCGGGGCCAGCTTGTCCTGGTCTTCCACCGGGCCGCTCAGCATCTTGGCGACGACGACCACAGCGGCGATGAGGGCGAATAAAAGCAAAATTTCCATGGCATGGTTCCCCGAGGCTTGAGTACGAACTTATTGGTTGGAGACGACAGCCGGCGAACAGGCCTGGAAGCAAAGTCGTCTATGGCGGCCCCCTGTGATTTCATTCTGGAACACAAGCCGCCGCAAGCTCAAGTAATAATTTGTGTCGGAAAGTTAAAATTCAAGACGCGCTGCGCTTTAATGCGCGCATCGCCTGATCTATGCCTTGCAGCGTCAGCCCGTACATGCGGCCGGACATCAGTTGGCGCAGCATGTGCAGCGATTGGGTGTAGTCCCAGTGCGCCTCCGGCACCGGATTGAGCCAGGCCGCGTGCTTGAAATGGCCGAGCAGACGGCGCAGCCAGACTTCGCCTGCCTCCTGGTTCATATGCTCGACGCTGCCGCCCGGATAACTGATCTCGTAGGGGCTCATGCTGGCGTCGCCGACGATGATCAGCTTGTAATCGCTGCCGAAGGTGTGGATCAGGTCCCAGGTGGGCAGGGTGCGGGTATGGCGGCGGGCATTGTCCTTCCACACCGCTTCGTAGACGCAGTTGTGGAAGTAGAAATACTCCAGGTGCTTGAATTCGGACTTCACCGCGGAAAACAGCTCTTCGCAGGCCTTGACGTGGTCGTCCATAGAGCCGCCGACGTCGAACAGCACCAATACCTTGACCGCGTTGCGCAGCTCGCGCTGCATGCGCAGATCCAGCATGCCGGCCTTGCCGGCGGTGGCGGCGATGGTGGCGTCCAGGTCCAGCACTTCCTCGGCGCCGTCGCGGGCGAATTCGCGCAGCCGGCGCAGCGCGATCTTGAGGTTACGGGTGCCCAGTTCCACCGAGTCGTCGAAATTGCGGAATTCGCGCTGGTCCCATGCCTTGACCGCGCGGCGGTGACGCGATTCGCGCTGGCCGATGCGGATGCCGGCCGGGTTGTAGCCGTAGGCGCCGAAGGGGCTGGTGCCGCCGGTGCCTATCCATTTATTGCCACCCTGGTGGCGCTCGTGTTGTTCTTGCAGCCGCTGGCGCAGGGTATCCATCAACTGATCCCAGCCCAGCGCCTGCAACTGGCGTTTTTCTTCCTCGGACAGGTATTTTTCCACCTGCTTGCGCAGCCAGTCTTCGGGGATGTCGGTCTTTTGCTCGTCCAGCGATTGCGACAGGCCGTTGAAGTGGCTGCCGAACACTTGGTCGAAACGATCGAAATGCTTTTCGTCCTTGATCAGCGTGGTGCGCGCCAGATAGTAGAAGGCGTCCGGGTCGCCGAAGGCGACGCGTTTTTGCAAGGCCTCCAGCAAGGTGAGGAATTCTTTTAGCGTCACCGGCAGGCCGGCGTTGCGCAGGGCGTAGAAAAAATCGATCAACATGGCGCGGCTAGCAGGTGACAGCGAGGGTGGGCGATGATAATCTTGCTTTAGAGTCTGGACTCTAAACAATCGTTCGGCTACAGCAATCCGAGGATAATACAATGAATGCCGTCACCATGCCCACTGGCCAGCATGATCTTCTGCACGCGGAATTCGCCCGCCTGCACCGCATCAGCCGCGAGTCGCCATTTCCGCCGCTGCAGCAGCGGCTGGAGTGGCTCAAGCGCCTGGAAAGCATGTTGCAGCAGCATCGCCAGGAGTTTGTCGACGCGATCAGCCGCGACTTCGGCCACCGCAGCGGGGTGGAAACCCGGCTGGCCGAGCTGTTTCCGTCCTTGCAGGCGATACGCTATGCGCGCCGCCGCCTACGGCGCTGGATGCGACCGGAACGGCGCGGCGTGTCAATGTGGTTCCAGCCGGCGGGCAATAGCGTGATGCCGCAGCCCTTGGGTGTCATCGGCGTGCTGGTGCCGTGGAACTATCCGCTGTTCCTGGCGCTGGGGCCCTTGGTGTCGGCCTTGGCGGCCGGTAACCGGGTGATGGTGAAGATGTCGGAATTCACGCCGGAAACCGGGGCGCTGCTGCAGCGCCTGGCCGAGCGCTATCTGGGCCCGGAGGTGATCGCGGTGGTCAACGGCGATGCCGATCTGGCGCAGGACTTCACCCGGCTACCCTTCGACCATCTATTCTTCACCGGCTCCACCGCAGTGGGCCGTCATGTGATGCGCGCGGCGGCGGAAAACCTGACGCCGGTGACGCTGGAGCTGGGCGGTAAATCCCCGGTCATCGTCGCCAGGGGCGCCGATCTGCGCCAGGCGGCGGAGGCCATCGTCGCCGGCAAGATGCTGAACGCCGGTCAGACCTGCGTGGCGCCGGACTATGTGCTGGTCAATGACAAGGATAAAGAAGCCTTGTTGGACGAGTTGCGCGGCGCGGCGCGGCGCGCCTATCCGACGCTGGCGGACAATTCCGATTACAGCTCCATCATCAATGAACGCCATTGCCAGCGTCTGCTGCAATGGCTGGAGGAGGCGCGCGCGGCCGGCGCCGAAGTGGAGCAGATCAATCCGGCGGCGGAAGACTGGCGTCCCAAGCGCAAATTCCCATTGACCCTGGTGCAGGCTTGCCCGGATGACGCGCTGCTGCTGAGGGAGGAGATTTTCGGGCCTATCCTGCCGGTGCTGAGCTACGACAAATTCGACGAGGCGCTGGCCTACGTCAATGCGCGGCCGCGGCCGCTGGCCTTGTATTTGTTCGACAACGACGCGCTGCGCATCGAGAAGACCTTGCGCGAGACGATTTCGGGTGGGGTGGCGATCAACGACATCGCTTTGCAAGTGGTGCAGGACGATCTGCCCTTCGGCGGAGTCGGTCCTTCCGGCATGGGGCATTGCCATGCCAAGGAAGGCTTCCTGGCCTTCTCCAAGCTCAAGCCGGTGTTCCGGCAAAGCCGCTGGGCCGGTACCACGTTGACGCGCGCGCCTTATGGCGCCGGCGTCGAGCTGCTGCTGAAATGGATGCTGGGGCGCTGAAATGCTGACGCGTCGCCAACTGCTGCAAACCGGCCTGGGCGGCGCCGCGGCGCTGGCGCTGGCCACGCTGCTGGCCTCGCCGCAGCCGGAGGGTCCGGCCGAGGACTGGGCAAAGCCCTTGAAACTACGTGCCTTGACGCCGCGGGACGCCCAGCTGCTGGCGGCGATCGCCCCGGCCGTTCTGGGGGCGGGCGTCGCGCCGCCCGAGGATGTGGTGCGCGGCGTTGACCGCGCGGTGGCCGGCTTGCCGCCAGCGATGCGGGCCGAACTGCGTCAATTGCTGGATCTGCTGGGCAATCCCTGGGGGCGGCGCTGGATCGCCGGGGTGTCCACGCCGTGGCGGCAGGCGTCGGCGGACGATATCTCAGCCTTTCTGCGGCGCTGGCGCGGCAGTAGCTTCCCCTTGCTGCGCAGCGGCTACCAGGCTTTGCATCAATTGCTGAACGCGGCCTGGTACGGCAATCCGGCCAGTTGGCCGGCACTGGGCTACCGTCAGCCGGCGGCGGTGATGGAGATGCTGCCATGAGCCGCGCGACGATACCGGATCCAGTGGCGGCCGGCGTCGCCGCCGGCTGGAAGGCTTTGGACGGCGCGATGCAGCCGGATCTGGAGCTGAGCGCCGATGTGGTGATCATAGGCAGCGGCGCGGGCGGCGGCATGGCCGCCGAGCAATTGGCCGCGGCCGGGCTGGACGTGCTGCTGTTGGAGGAGGGGGGGCTGTACAGCTCGCGCGATTTTCGTCTGTTGGAAGCCAAGGCCTACCCGGAGCTGTATCAGGAGTCCGCCTGTCGCAAAACGGCGGACAAGGGGATTTCCATCCTGCAGGGCCGGGCAGTGGGCGGGAGCACCGTGGTCAATTGGACCAGTTCCTTTCGCACGCCGCCGGACACCTTGAACTGGTGGCGCGAGCGTCATCGCCTAGGCGGCTTGAGCGAGCAGGCGATGCGGCCGTGGTTCGTGCAGGCCGAGGCGCGGCTGGGCATCGCCGATTGGCAGCCGGACCCGAATCCTAATAATGCGGTGTTGGCGCGCGGCTGCGAGGCCTTGGGCATTGCTCACGCGCGCATCCGCCGCAATGTGCGCGGCTGCTGGAATCTGGGTTATTGCGGTATGGGCTGTCCCACCAATGCCAAGCAGTCGATGCTGGTGACCACCATTCCAGCCGCGCTGGAGCATGGCGCCAGGCTGATCAGCCGCGCGCGGGTGGACCGGCTGCGCGCCAATGCGGCGCGGAACCGGGTGGAAGGCGTGGAAGGGCATTTCCTGGCGGCGGATGGAGTTGGCGAAACCGGGCGCCGCTTCAAGGTGACGGCGGGGCAGGTGATATTGGCCGCCGGCGCCATCGGTTCGCCGGCCATCCTGCTGCGCAGCGGCCTGATCGATCCGGGCGGCCATACCGGAACGCGGACTTTCCTGCACCCGGTGCTGTTGTCGGCGGCGCTGATGCCGGAAGCGGTGGAGCCGTTCAACGGCGCGCCGCAGACGGTGTATAGCGATCACTTCATGCATGCGCACGCGCTGGATGGGCCGCTGGGCTATAAGCTGGAAGTGCCGCCCATTCACCCGCTGCTGGCCGGCATCACTTTCCCCGGGCTCGGGGCCGGTCAGGCGGCGCTGATGCGCCGGCTGCCCTATCTGCACGCGACGCTGGCCTTGCTGCGCGACGGCTTCCACCCTGACAGCCGTGGCGGCGAGGTGCGCTTGCGCGACGATGGTTCGCCGGTGCTGGATTATCCCCTGAACGAGGTGTTTTGGGAGGGCGCGCGCCGCGCCTGGCTGAGCATGGCCGAGATCCAGTTCGCGGCCGGCGCCAAGCAGGTGCTGACGGTGCATGAGCAGGCCGGCCTGGCGCGCAGCTGGGGCGAGGCCCGCAGCATGATAAGGGGACTGGCGCTCAAGCCCCTGCTGGCCAAGGTGGTCAGCGCTCATGTGATGGGAGGCTTGGCGATGTCGGGTGACGCCGATGGCGGGGTGGTGGATGAGTGGGGGCGGCATTGGCAGCTGGGCAACCTGACCGTGGTGGACGGTTCGGTGTTTCCCACTAGCGTCGGCGCTAACCCGCAGCTGTCCATCTACGCTTTCGCGCTGCGCGCGGTGGCGGCGCTGCGGCAGCGAATGCAAGGCACGCAAGCCTGAGACGCTGTTTTACGATGCGGCGGCAACAAAAAAGGGACCGCGAGGTCCCTTTTTGCATGATGCTGCGGCGCAGCGGGAAATCAGGCGAAGTTCTTGGCGACGAAGTCCCAGTTCACCAGTTTCCAGAAGCTGTCCAGATAGTTCGGGCGGCTGTTGCGGTAATCGATATAATACGCGTGCTCCCACACATCACAGGTCAGCAGCGGCTTCTTGTCGGTGGTCAGCGGGGTGGCGGCGTTGCTGGTGGATACCAGGTCCAGCGAGCCATCGTTGTTCTTCACCAGCCAGGCCCAGCCGGAACCGAAGGTGCCGATGGCGGTTTGGGTGAAGGCTTTCTTGAATTCGTCGTAGGAACCCCATTTTGCGTTGATGGCGTCGGCCAGCGCGCCGCTGGGCTTGCGCTCTTCGCCGGTGTTGGGGGCGAAGCCCAGCCAGTAGAAGGTGTGGTTCCAGACTTGGGCCGCGTTGTTGAAGATGCCGCCGGAGGATTTCTTCACGATCTCTTCCAGGGAGGCGTTTTCGAACTCGGTGCCCTTGATCAGGTTGTTCAGATTGGTGATATAGGTCTGATGGTGCTTGCCGTAGTGGAATTCCAGGGTTTCCTTGGAAATGTGCGGGGCGAGCGCGTCCAGCGCGTACGGCAGTTCCGGCAGTTTGTGTTCCATTATGCTCTCCTTGTTGAGAAAGTACGCCGCATAAGCGGATGCTTTAGCCGCAAGTTTACTGGATTAAACCGCTGCTCGCCAATAGTTGACTAAAAAAGTAAAGTAAGGATGAACTCCATTGCAGTACGATGTTATTGTCATCGGCGCCGGCGCGGCCGGCCTGATGTGCGCGGCTACAGCAGGTCAGCGCGGCCGCCGCGTCCTGTTGCTGGACCATGCGCGCAAGCTGGCGGAGAAAATCCGCATTTCCGGCGGCGGCCGCTGTAATTTCACCAATCTGCACGCGCGTTTTGACTGCTATCTGTCGGCCAATCCCCATTTCTGCCGCTCGGCGCTGGCGCAGTACACGCCGCAGGATTTCATCGCCATGGTCGAGCGCCACGGTATCGGCTACCACGAGAAAAAACTGGGCCAGTTGTTCTGCGACGAGGGCAGCGAGCGCATCATCGCGATGTTGGACGAGGAGTGCCGGCTGGGCGCGGTGGAGCGGCGCATGGAGGTATCCATCCAGCAAGTGAGCCGGACGGCGGACGGCTTCACGCTGGAGACCAGCGCAGGCGCGTTTCGCGCGGCGTCGCTGGTGGTGGCCTCTGGCGGCTTGTCGATTCCACAGATCGGCGCGACGCCGTTCGGCTACCGGTTGGCCGAGCAGTTCGGCCTGGAGTTGACGGCGTTGACGCCGGCGCTGGTGCCGCTGACTTTCCATGTGGAGGACGCGGAGGCGTTCGCGCCGCTGGCCGGGGTGTCGCTGGAGGTGGAGGCGCGCGCCGGCAAGGGCCGCTTTCGCGAGAACGTGTTGTTCACGCACAAGGGTGTGTCCGGGCCGGCGATTCTGCAAGTGTCTTCCTATTGGCAGCCGGGCATGGAACTGGAGCTGGACTTACTGCCGGACGCGGACGCCGCGGTCTGGCTGGAGCAAAAGGCCGGCAGCGAGCAATTAATCGCCAACGCGCTGGCGGAGTTCGGCTGGCCCAAGCGTTTCGCCGAGGCCTGGCTGGCGCGCGAGGGCTTCAATCTGCGGCTGAAGGATTTGTCGCCCAAGCAGCGTCAACAACTGGCCGAGCGCCTGCATGGCTGGCGCGTCAAGCCCAATGGCACCCAGGGCTATAAAAAGGCCGAGGTGACGCTGGGCGGCGTGTCGACCAAGTCGCTATCGTCCAAGACCATGATGGCCAACGAGGTGCCCGGTCTGTTCTTCATCGGCGAAGTGGTGGACGTCACCGGCTGGCTGGGCGGCTACAATTTCCAGTGGGCGTGGTCGTCCGGCTATGTGGCCGGGATGAATTGCTGATTCCTCACACGGCCAAGCATGCTCAGCGGGTGACGGTTTCGGGTTAAAATCCAAGATCGCTTCAACCCGGTTTGCTTCATTCGCGCGGCTTGGCCGCGCTATCACTTTGAGTCTACATGACTGAATCGTACGAGAATTTTGACAGCGAGATGGCGGCGATCCGCACGCCGCCTCATTCGATTGAGGCCGAACAGTCGGTACTGGGCGGCCTGCTGCTGGACAACAGCGCCTGGGACAAGATCGCCGACGTGGTGTCCGAGGCCGATTTCTACCGCCATGACCACCGGCTGATCTACAAGCATGTGGCCAAGCTGGTGGAACTGGCGCGCCCGGCCGACGTGGTGACGGTATCGGAAAGCCTGGACAAGAACGGCGAGCTGGGCAATGTCGGCGGCCTGTCCTATCTGGCGACGCTGGCGCAGAACACGCCGTCGGCCGCCAATATCCGCCGCTACGCCGAAATCGTGCGCGAACGCTCCGTCATGCGCCAGCTGGCGCTGGTGGGCACCGAGATCGTCGAGGCGGCTTACGCGCCGATGGGGCGCGACGCCTCGCAATTGCTGGACGAGGCCGAGGGCAAGGTGTTCCAGATCGCCGAATCCACCGCCAAGTCCAAGCAGGGCTTCCTGGAAATGCCGGGCTTGCTGAAGGAAGTGGTGGAGCGCATCGACATGCTCTACAGCCGCGAAAACCCGGACGAAGTGACCGGCGTGCCCACCGGCTTCGTCGATCTGGACGCCAAGACTTCCGGCCTGCAGGCGGGCGACCTGATCATCGTCGCCGGCCGTCCGTCCATGGGTAAGACCGCGTTTTCGATGAATATCGCCGAGCACGTGGCGGTGGAGCAGCATCTGCCGGTGGCGGTGTTCTCCATGGAAATGGGCGGCGCGCAGCTGGTGATGCGTATGCTGGGTTCGGTGGGGCGGCTGGATCAGCATACGCTGCGCACCGGCAAGCTGGGCGACGACGACTGGCAGAAGCTGACCTATGCGATAGGCAAGCTGTCCGAGGCGCCGATGTATATCGACGAGACCGCCGCGCTGACCGCGTTGGAAGTGCGCGCGCGCGCGCGCCGGCTGGCGCGCCAGCACGGCGGCAAGCTGGGCCTGATCGTCATCGATTACTTGCAGCTGATGTCGGGTTCCGGCCGCGGCGACAACCGCACCGCCGAGCTGGGCGAAATTTCGCGCGGCCTGAAAGGCCTGGCCAAGGAGCTGCAAGTGCCGGTGATCGCGCTGTCCCAGCTGTCGCGGGCGGTTGAGCAGCGTCCCAACAAGCGGCCGATGATGTCGGACTTGCGGGAATCCGGCGCCATTGAGCAGGATGCCGACTTGATCGTCTTCATGTACCGGGAAGAGTATTACAACCCGGAGAACCAGGAAGTGAAGGGCCTGGCCGAGGCCATCATCGGCAAGCACCGTAACGGTCCCACCGGCGCGGTGCGGCTGGCCTTCGTCGGCAAGTACGCCAAGTTCGACAATGCCGCCACGCTGGGCGTCAGCGGCTGGGCGGATAGCGACTCCTAAGAACCTGTTTACGATCTCGCGAGCTAGAGCGAGACAAGGCGAAAACAGCTGAGAAAGCGGAATGTACGCGTGGTACATGAGCATTTCGAAGCTGTTTTCAACGCCGTATCGCCGACGCGCAGCAGATCGTAAACAGGTTCTAAGATGGTTCTGTGAGCATACGAGGCATTCCATGAGCTTTTTCGACAAGCATGTATTCATCTGCTGCAATCAGCGCGCCGGCTGCGAGGATTGCTGCAACAATCATGGTTCCAGCGAATTGCTGGGCTATATGAAGGATCAGGTCAAGGCGCTGGGCCTGGCCGGCGAGGGCAAGATCCGCGTCAACAAGGCCGGCTGTCTTGGGCGCTGCGACGACGGCCCGGTGATGGTGGTGTACCCGGAGGAAACCTGGTACACCTTTGTCGATAAGGAAGACATCGACGAAATCGTCGCCGAGCACATGGTGGGCGGGCGCGTGGTGGAAAGGTTGAAGATCTGATGTTGAAGGCGATGAACAAGCAAGTGGTGGCCGGCCCGGCCGGCGGCCTGGAAACCATCGTGGTGGCGGCGCAGGGCGAGGCGCGCGGCATCGCGGTGATCTGCCACCCCAATCCGCTGCAGGGCGGCACCAATACCAATAAGGTGGTGCAGACCGCGGCCAAGGCGCTGTCGCAGCTGGGCTATGTCTGCTATTGCCCGAATCTGCGCGGCGTCGGCGACAGCGAAGGCCAGCACGATTACGGCAATGGCGAGGTGGACGACGTGATCGCGGTGGTGGAGCACGCGCGCGGCGAGCAGGGCGAGCTGCCGCTGGCGCTGGCCGGCTTCTCCTTTGGCGGCTTCGTCGCGGCGCGCACCCGCGCGCGCATAGCGTCGGACAAACTGCTGCTGATGGGCGTGGCGGTGGGCAAGTACGAGATTCCCACGCCTGAGGTGCCGGCCGATGCCTTGGTGATTCACGGCGAGGAGGATGAGGTGATTCCGCTGTCAGCGGTGATGGATTGGGCTAGGCCGCAAGGCTTGCCGGTGGTGGTGTTTCCCGGCGCCGGCCATTTCTTCCATGGCCGGCTGGTGCAGCTGGCGCAGACGATTCAGCGCTGCTGGTAAGGTTTTGCCGCTGGCGCGACACAAAAAAACCGGTCATCCATGTGATGGCCGGTTTTTTTATCAGCGGTGCAGTTCGCCCGCCGCTTCTGGCTGGTAGGTGACTTCCAGCACCGACAGCCGGATGCTGCCGGCCGGTGTCGGCCAATCGATGCTCTGGCCCACGGACAGGCCCAGCAGCGCCGCGCCTATGGGCGCCAGCACCGAGATCTTGCCTTGCTCGCTATCCGCTTCGCGCGGGTAGACCAGGGTCAGCGTCTTTTCTTGGGCGTCGTCCAGTTTGACCCGCGCGCAGCTGTTCATGGTGATGATGCCGGCGGGCATGGCGCTGGGTTCCACCACATCGGCCCGCTCCAGTTCCGCCTCCAGCGCGGCCGCCGTGGGGTGGCCGCTCTCGCAATCCTCCAGCAGCGCGGCAAGGCGCTCATAGTCCAGAGAGGACACCGTGATGGCCGGGCTTGTCGACATATGCAACTCCTTCAGATAGACAAAGGGCACCGCAGGGTGCCCGATGATTTAGTGCGCGAAAAGCGTGTGTGCCAATGATATCGCTTGTAACCGCGTGTAACAAGGCTTGGCCGGCTAAAGCGCGCGGAAACTGGGCTTTGGGCCTGGCCGGTCTCAGCCCAGCAGCGACAGCGCCGAGCGCGCGCTGATATTGGCCTGCGCCTGGGTGGCGAGGCCGGCCTGGCCCAGAATCTGGTTGGCGGCCAATTGCGCGGAGGCGGAGGCGAAGTCGGTGTCGCTGATGCGGCTATTGGCGGCGGAGGCGTTCAGCGAGGCGGTTTGCAGATCGTTGATGCTGGCCTCGAAACGGTTGCTGACCGCGCCCAGCGTGCTGCGGGTGCTGGCCAGGGTGTTGAGATCGGCCGCGGTGCTCTGCTGCGCTGCCAGCGCGCCGGCCTGGGTGCTGATGTCTATGGTACCGGTGGCGTTCAGATTGGCGTTGTAGCTGTTCAGCCCGCCGCTGGCCGGCGTGGCGGCCAGATTGATGCCGGGCACATTGACCTGGTTGTCGGCGCTGCCGTTGGGGCCCACCTGGAAGGTGGTGGGATTGTTGCTATTCAACAGCGGCGTGCCGTTGAATTCGGTGCTTTGCACGATGGCGGAATTGGCCTGGGTCAACTGGTCCACTTGCTGTTGCAGTGCCTGGCGGTTGCTGGCGCTGAGCGCGCCGTTGCCGGCCTGGATCGCCAGCTCTTGGATCTGTTGGGTATTGTCCTGGATCTGGTTGAGCGCGCCATCGGCGGTCTGGGCCAGAGAAACGCCGTCGTTGGCGTTGTTGATCGCCTGATTGCTGCCGTTGATCTGGGCCAGCAGCGCTTCGGAAATGGCGGCGTTGGCCGGGTTGTTGGCGGCGTTGTCGGTGGTCTTGCCGGCGGAGAGTTGGGCCAGCAGCTTTTCCTTGGCCTTTTGGGTCTGGCTAAGCTGGTTCTGTCCTTGCAGCGCGCTCAGATTGCTATTGATGGTCAGTGCCATGGCCGGCTCCCGCTGGATGTGGTTTCACTTCTTCAGTTTAAGAAAGCGGATGGTGCAGGGCAAGCCGGGTTTTGGATAAAGTCGCGCCGCGCACGATGGCGCGGGCATGGGCGTGAAAAAGCCCGGCGGCGCCGGGCTGATGATGAGGTTTTGGGTTTATTTGCCGGGCTTGGGCGGGGTGCCGGCGGACTGGGTCAGGATTTCGTAGCCGCTGTCGGTGACCAGCACGGTGTGTTCCCACTGCGCGGACAGGCTGCGGTCCTTGGTGACCACGGTCCAGCCGTCGCCCAGCATGCGCAGGTGGCGCTTGCCCTGGTTGATCATCGGCTCGATGGTGAAGATCATGCCGGCCTGCAGTTCCAGCCCGGTGCCGGGGCGGCCGTAGTGCAGCACTTGCGGCTCTTCGTGGAATTTGGTGCCGATGCCGTGGCCGCAGAATTCCTGCACCACGCTGTAACCGGAGTTCTCCGCGTGCTGCTGGATGGCGTAGCCGATATCGCCCAGCGTGGCGCCCGGCTTGACCTTGTCGATGCCGCGCCACATGCATTCGTAAGTGACGCGGGACAGGCGGCGGGCGTGTTCGCTGACATTGCCGACATGGTACATGCGGCTGGTATCGCCGTGGTAGCCGTCCTTGATCACGGTGACATCCAGATTCATGATGTCGCCGCTCTTCAAGGGCTTGTCATTGGGGATGCCGTGGCAGATCACGTGGTTGACCGAGGTGCACACCGACTTCGGGTACGGATTATGGCCGTCCGGCGCGTAGTTCAGCGGCGCCGGGATCGCGCCCTGCTCATTGACGATGTAGTCATGGCACAGCTTGTCGATGGCCTCGGTGGTGACGCCAGGCTTGATGAAGGGGGTGATGTAGTCGAGGACTTCCGACGCCAGGCGGCCGGCGATCCGCATCTTTTCGATGTCTTGGGCGGTTTTCAGTTGGATGCTCATGGGATTCTGGTGATGTGCGTGTCTGCGGCTAATGAGACGTATTCTAGCAAAAACGCCCCCGGCCCGGCAGTGCTTGTCGGTTCCAGGGGCGCGTTGGCGTTCAAATCAGGCGCATCTTGAACTGCTTGCCCTTGATCTTGCCGGCGGACAGACGCTGCAGCGCCTGCTCGGCGATGGCGCGGTCCAGCGCCACGAAGCTGGCGAATTCGAAGATGTTGATCTTGCCGATCTGGGCGCCGGTAAAGCCGGCGTCGCCGGTCAGCGCGCCGAGGATGTCGCCGGGGCGCAGTTTTTCGCGCTTGCCGCCGGCGATTTCCAGCGTGACCATCGGCGGCAGCAGCGGGCCGCCGGGGGCCGGGGTCAGTTGCTCCAGCTTGGCCCAGGTCAGCGGCGCCTGCTGATAGTCCTCGATCAGCGCCAGCCGCTTGTCGTCGTTGTCGGCGGTCAGGGTCAGCGCCAGGCCCATCGCCTCGCCGCGGCCGGTGCGGCCGATGCGGTGGATGTGGATTTCAGGATCATGGGTGACGTCGACGTTGATCACCAGGTCCAGCTCCTTGATGTCCAGGCCGCGCGCGGCGACATCGGTGGCCACCAGCACGGTGGCGCTCTTGTTGGCGAAGCGCAGCAGGATCTGGTCGCGCTCGCGCTGTTCCAGGTCGCCGTACAGCGCCAGCGCGCTGAAACCGCGCGCCTGCAGGTCGCGCACCAGTTCCTTGCAACGCTCCTTGGTATTGCAGAAGGCCAGCGCCGAGGTCGGGCGCAGGTGTTGCAGTATGGTGGTGACGGTTTCCAGCCGCTGTTCCGGCTTGATCTTGTAGAACCATTGTTCGATGCGTTCGCCGCCGTGCAGCGACTCCACCTGGATTTCCTGCGGACGGCGCATGAACTGGGCGCTGATCTTGCGGATGTTTTCCGGATAGGTGGCGGAGAACATCAGCGTCTGGCGCTGGCGCGGGCAGGCGCGCACGATGCCGACGATTTCCTCGATGAAGCCCATGTCCACCATGCGGTCGGCCTCGTCCAGCACCAGGGTGCCGACGCCGGACAGGTTCAGCGAGCCGCGGAACAGATGGTCCTGCAGCCGGCCGGGCGTGCCCACCACGATGTGGGCGCCGTGTTCCAACGAGCCGATCTGCGGGCCCATCGGGCTGCCGCCGGTCAGGGTGACCACTTTGACATTGTCTATGCTGCGCGCCAGGCGGCGGATTTCCTGCGCCACTTGGTCGGCCAGTTCGCGGGTGGGGCAGAGCACCAGCGCCTGCACGCCGAACCAGCGCGGATTCAGCCGCGCCAGGATGCCGAGTCCGAAAGCCGCTGTCTTGCCGCTGCCGGTCTTGGCCTGGGCGATCAGGTCCTGGCCATCCAGGATGGCCGGCAGGCTGGCCGCCTGGATGGCGGTCATGCTGTGGTAGCCCAGGCTGTCCAGATTGGACAAGAGGGCGGCGGGCAGGGGCAGGGTGGAGAAAGCGGCTTTTTTCACAATGACTTGGCGTATTACGGTATCGGGCTGCGAGTGTAACAGGCCGGCGGCCAACGGCCAAATCGGATGTCCGCCGGCGGCGGGATTCACACCGTGAAACGCGATACCGATTCCGTCAGCCGCTGCGCCAGGCCTTCCAATTGCTCGGCGGCATGCACGGTCTGGCCGATTTCCTGGTCATTGGTCTGCGCCATTTCGGCGATGGCGTCGATATTGCCGGTGACCGCCTGGCTGGCGGCGCGCTGCTGCTCGGTGACGGCGACGATCTGGCGCAGGCCCTGGCGCACTTCGGCCACCGATTGATTGGCGGCGCCCAGCACGCTGGCCACGCTGTCGGCGGATTGGCGGCTGGCGGCCAGCGAGGACAGGCCGGCGTTGACCGCGGCGCGCACCGCGTCGGTTTTCTGGTTGAGCGCGCCGGTCACGGTATCGATTTCGCTGGCGGAGCGGGCCGATTTCTCGGCCAGCTTGCGCACCTCGTCGGCCACCACGGCGAAGCCGCGGCCCTGCTCGCCGGCGCGCGCCGCCTCTATCGCCGCGTTCAAGGCCAAGAGATTGGTCTGTTCGGCGATTTCGCGCACTTCCTTGGTCATATTGGTGATGCTGGAGGTGGAGTGGGCCAGCTCGGTCTCCGCCTGCGCCATCAGCCGCACCGCCTGTTCCACCTGGCTGACTTCGTGCTGCAGCTGGCTGAGGCTGGCGCGGCCGGCCTCGGAGCGCTGCAGGCTCTGATCGGCCTCGGCGCTGACATCCTCGGCCTTGCCGGCGATCTCGCCGATGTGGCTGGCCAATTGCTCCACCGCGCTGGCGGCGGACTGGGATTGACGGTTCTGCTTGTGCGAGCTTTCCGCCAACTGCGCGGCGCCGCCGGCCAGCTGGCGCGAGGATTGCGACACCGCGCTGGCGGAAGCGCCGACGTTGCGCACCAGCTCGGCGATGGTGGCCAGCATCTGGTTGAAGCGCAGGGCGGTGTCGCCGATTTCGTCGCGGCTGCGTACCGGCAGCCGCCGCGTCAGATCACCTTCTCCCTGGGCCAGTTCGGCCAGGCCGGCGGACATCGCCTGCAGCGGCCGGGTGACGAAGCGGCGCGCCAGCAGGAACACCACCGCCATCAAGGGCAGCGAGGCCAGGATGGCGAACAGGATGCTCTGGTCGCGGAAACGGCTGACCGAGGCATAGGGCTTTTCCAGCGAGATGCGCATGCTGACCACGCCCAGCGGCGTTTTGTCCGCCACCTGATGGCAGCTCATGCAGTTCTTGCCCAGGTAGTTGCGCGCGGCCAGCGCCGGGTAGACCACGCGCAGGTGCTCGCCCAGCGCCGGCGTGGACTCGATCTGGATATGGGGCTTGCCGTCCCGCAACGCCTGTTGCTCCACCGCGTCGCCGCTTAGATTCTTGTCGCCGGCGTTGCCGGGGCCAAACTGCTTGCTGACCGCCGGGCCGCGGATCACGCGCAGATCGCGCACCGCGGACAATTCCTTGATCTGGTCCAGAAATACGTCGCGTTGGCCGACGGTGCCGGTGATCATCATGCCGGTGAGTCCGGCCATGGTCATTTCGTTCATGCTGTGGGCCAGGTCTTGCGCCTGTTCCACCGCGATATCGCGGCTGACGCTGGTTTCCCAGGCGATCAGCCCACTCCAGGCCAATACCAGGCAGCACCATACCGCCATGGTCAGTTTCAGCCAGATCGGCCAATCGGAAAATTTGCGCATGCGTGTGCGGACGGTGGGTCCGTTCTCCTTGGTGTGTTTGTAGAATCGCGCGTTTGCCGCTATAGGTTTTATTGGAATGAGCCGCAGCGCGATGGTAGTGATTTGATGACGTAGGAATGTTGGTTTAAATCAAACTTATAGTTAAAACGATTAGGCTTGGGTTTGCGGCGGTTTTCTGTGAGAATCGCGCCCTCGCCGCAAGCCGGCGTCTTCATCACCGTGAATTTCAAGGAGCGCAGTATATGAGTGACAACAGCGGACGCCGCGTGGCCATCATCGGCGGCGGACCGGCCGGCCTGGCGGCCGCCGAGCAACTGGCGGCGGCGGGCCTGCGGGTGGATGTCTACGACGCGATGCCCTCGGTGGGCCGCAAGTTCCTGCTGGCCGGCGTCGGCGGCATGAACATCACTCATTCCGAACCGCATGCCAGCTTCGTGCAGCGCTACGGCGCGCGCAGCGCGGAGCTGCGGCCGATGCTGGATGTGTTCAACGGCGAGCATGTGCGCGCCTGGGTGCATGGCCTGGGCATAGAAACCTTCATCGGCAGTTCCGGCAAGGTATTCCCCAAGGAGATGAAGGCGGCGCCGCTGCTGCGCTGCTGGCTGGCGCGACTGCGCGAGGCCGGGGTGAGTTTTCACGTGCGTCACCGCTTCCTGGGCTGGGACGAGCGCGGCCGGCTGCGCTTGTCGGCGCCGGACGGCGAGCGTGTCGCCGAAGCCGACGCGGTGGTGCTGGCCATGGGCGGCGGCAGCTGGCGCAAGCTGGGTTCGGACGGCAGCTGGGCGGCGATGCTGCGCGACCGCGGCGTGGAAGTGACCCGGCTGCAGCCGTCCAACTGCGGTTTCGACGCCGGCTGGAGCGAGCACTTCGCCGACAAGTTCGCCGGCGCGCCGCTGAAGTCGGTGACCTTGCAGTTCCACCCGGCCGCCGGCCATCCGTTCAGCCGTCGTGGCGAATTCGTCATCACCTCGGGCGGGGTGGAGGGCAATCTGATCTATGCCTGCTCCGGCGCCATCCGCGATGAAATCGCGCGCAGCGGCGCGGCGCTGTGCCATTTGGACTTGATGCCGGATTGGAGCGCGCAGCGCATTCTGGGCGAAGTGGCGCGGCCGCGCGGCTCGCGCTCGCTGTCCAGCCATTTGCAAAGCCGGCTGGGCCTAAAGGGCGTGCGCATGGGCCTGCTGCGCGAATGCCTGGACAAGGACGCGTTCAATGATCCGGTCAAGCTGGCCGAGGGCATCAAGGCCTTGCCGCTGCGGCTGCTGGCGCCGCGGCCGCTGGACGAAGCGATCAGCACCGCCGGCGGCGTGACATTCGGCTCGCTGGATGACAATCTGATGCTGCAGGCGATGCCTGGGGTGTTCTGCGCCGGCGAGATGCTGGACTGGGAGGCGCCCACCGGCGGCTATCTGCTGACCGCTTGCTTCTCCACTGGGCGCGCCGCCGCCGGCGGCGTGTTGCGCTGGATGGGGCGGCGCTGAGCGCCGGCGACGGCTATTGGCTTGCGGGCTTGGTTCAAGGCTTGCGCGTTTCGGCGGACCTGTTTGGACAAGGGTATTGAAACCCGCGTCGAAACGCCGATGTCCTTTGTCTATTCCGCTTTCTCCGCCGCAATGCCCCGGCTTGCCCAGGATGATGAGGTCGTGAACGGGCGTTGAGGCGCGAGTGTGCGAAAAAGCCGCAATCGGCGGGTGGAGCGGGGATGTTTTCGCCTGTCCTTGCCTGCATTTTTTTTGCAAGCCTCTATACTGAAAAGGCCGCGCCGGTTAAGGACGCGGAGAGTCGTTATCGAAAAGCCGCCCACTGCATAGACAGTCGTGATGCCAAGGCGAAGGCCTGAGGAGAACAGCGCTATGAAGCTTGACGATTTCAACCAGGTGGCCGATCTGATCGGCCTGAAAAAACGTTCGCGCGAAGCGGTATGGCTGATGGAAGTGGAGGGCATGACCGGCTACTTCGCCGCGCAGCAGATGGATATCAGCGAATCCACGGTGTCGCGCGCGCACAGCCGCTTCCGCCGCGCGCTGCAAAAAATCAACGCGCTGGCAGCTCATCTGCCCTTGTAAGGCCCGCCATCGCGGCAGCGACGAAGCCCGGTCCTTGGCCGGGCTTCGTCGCATTCGAGCCATCCCTTGTGCCGGGGCGCATCGGCGGCGCTGCCGCTAGCGACGACATCTGGATATACTGACGCGCAGTCTTCCTTTCCAAGGAGCGCTTCATGGCTTTGCGTCACGGCATCGATTTCGGCAAGGCACAAGCCTTGCACCAACAGGAACTGGCCTTGTTTTCCGAGCGGCGACCGCGTTCGCGGCAGCTGTCCGCCGCCGGCGGCGAGCATTTGCTTTTTGGCGCGCCGCTGCACTGGATGGCGGACTGGTCCACCCCGTTCAATCTCTACGTGGAAGAAGCCCGGGGCGCGCGGCTGCGCGACGTGGACGGCCATGAATACCTGGACTTTTGCCTGGGCGACACCGGCGCGATGTTCGGTCATTCGCCGGCGCCGGTGGCGCGCGCGATAGCCGAGCAGGCGGCGCGCGGCCTGACCGCCATGCTGCCGTCGCCGGACGCGGTGTGGGTGGCCGAGGAACTGGCGCGGCGCTTCGGCCTGTCGCACTGGCAGTTCGCCATCAGCGCCAGCGACGCCAATCGCTTCGCGCTGCGCTGGCTGCGCGCCGCCAGCGGCCGCGGCCAGATCGTCGTGTTCAACGGCTGTTACCACGGCACGGTGGACGATGTGTTCGTTGATCTGATCGATGGCCAGCCGCGGCGCCGCGCCAGCCTGCTGGGCCAGGTGCATGATCTGGCCGCGCATACCCGGGTGGTGGAGTTCAACGATCTGGAGGCGCTGGAACTCGCCTTGCGCGACGAGCAGGTGGCTTGCGTGCTGGCCGAGCCGGTGATGACCAATATCGGCATGGTGATGCCGGAGCCCGGTTTCTGGCGCGCGGCGCAGGATTTGATCCGTCGCTACGGCAGCTATCTGCTGCTGGATGAAACCCACACCATCAGCAGCGGGCCAGGCGGCTATGGCGCGGCTTACGGCTTGAAGCCGGACGCGCTGGTGCTGGGCAAGCCGCTGGGCGGCGGCCTGCCGTGCGCGGTGTACGGCTTCAGCGCCGAGTTGGCGGAGCGGGCGCAGCGCGCCAAGCGCGCGGCCGCGCCCGGGCATTCCGGCATCGGCACTACCTTGAGCGGCAATATGCTGGCTTCGGCGGCGATGCGCGCCAATCTGGCCGAGGTGATGAGCGACGCCGCGTATCAGCGGATGTTCGCGCTGGCCCAGCATCTGGCGGACGGCTTGCTGGACTGGATAGAGCGCTGGCGGCTGCCGTGGTGCGTGAGCCGCGTCGGCGCGCGCTGCGAGTTCCAGTTTTCCCCGCGCCCGCCGCGCAACGGCGGCGAGGCCGGCGCGATGCAGGATGATGAGTTGGAGCGCATCATCCACCTGTATCTGCTTAACCGTGGCTTCCTGATCACCCCCTTCCACAATATGTTGCTGCTGTGTCCAGAGACCGAGTTCGCCGATGTCGATCGGCTGTTGGCGGCGCTGGACGGCTTCGCCGGCGAGGTGATTTAGCGCTAGCTCACGATCTCGCGGGCTGCTGGCGTATGGCCAGCAAGGCCTGATTGCGCAAGGTCTTCAGCAAGCTGAGCTGTTCCGGCGCGATCGCCAGCGATCCCGCCAGGCGGCGGTCGCCGTAGAGTATGCCCAGTTTGCGCTTGTCCAAGGACAGCGGCAGCAGCACGAAGGTACGGGCGACGCTCATCTGGCGATACCAGGCCGGGATGTGCTGGGCGATGGCCGGCGCGTCGATATCGTCTATCAGCATGTCGGCGTTGCGTTCCAACGCCTTGCGGAACAGGCTGTCGCCGCTGTCGATGTCGGCGCGTAGCGCCGGCAGCAGCAACTCCACTTTTTCGCCGAAACCGAAGCGCGCCTGCAGCGGCAGATCGGCCCCGCTGCGCGCGCAGATCAGCGCGTGGTCGAAGCCCAGGCCGCGGTACATGGTTTCCAGAATGATGCGCAGCAAGTCGTTGAGCTTGTAATCGCCCAATAGGGTGTTGGTGATGTCCTGCACGCCGGCGGACAGCACGGCGATCCGGCCGGCGGAGCCCGCGGTGGCTTGCAGCCGGGTGGGGTCCGGCGCTGGCGGTGGCGGCGCGGCGGGGCTGGGCGGTGGCGCGCTCTTGTTCAGCCTGGCCAGGCGCAAGGCCTGTGAGCGCGGTCCTTGGCCGGCTTCTGGCCCCAGTTCCGTCAGGTAGGCGGCGAGCAGGGTTTGCGCCTGTGCCAGTTCCCGCTCCAACGGCGCCCACTCCAGCGCCAGCGCCCGGCTGTAGCGTTGCAGCAGCTTGCGGCTGGCGTCGGCCTGGTCGATGCCGCTCTGGGTCAGCTGGCAGACCAGTTCGCGGCACAGCGAGCTTAGCGCCTTCATCCGCATCTCGCCGGTTTGCGGCTGGCGCACCGCGCCGGCCGGCATCGGCTCCATGCCGGTCAGAATCCGTTCCGGGAAGCGCCACAGCGCGGCGGTGGCGGCGCCGAGGTCGGCGTAGTAAGTGCCCAGCGTCTGGTGCGCGGCCTGGTCGACACTGGCGCCGGCGGCGATCAGCGCCTGGATCTGCCGGTATTCGTCGCGGAAATAGTTGACGCACAATAGTTCGCCCAGGTTTTGCAGCATGCCGCAGATCAAGGCTTCTTCCGCCTCGCGCACGCCGCAGGCCGGCGCCAGCGAGCGCGCCAGCAGGCCGGTGAACAGGGTCTTGATCGCCACGTCGCGGATCTCGTCGGCGTGGGCGCGGTTGTGCAGGTGCTCGAACAGCAGCAGGCTGAGCGCCAGATTGCGTATGGTGTCGAAGCCGAGGATCACGATGGCGCGCGAGATGGTGCTGACCGCGCCGCCGTACTGGCTGAAATTGGCGGAATTCACCACCTTCAGCAGCTTATTGGTCAGCGACACATCCTTGAGAATGGCGCTGGACAGCGCTTGCAGACGCTCGCTGTCGGCGTTGTTGCTCTTGTTGATGGCGGCTATGGCCTGGGACAGCGCCGGAAAGTCCGGCGCGTGGCGCATGCGTTGCAGCAAGTGGTCCAGCGCGGCGCGGCCGCCTTCCTGGCGGTTGAAGCGCTGATGCCGGGCCAGCCAGTCTTGCAGGCCGGCCAGCGCGCGGCGGCAGGCGCCGGCGTCGGCCGCCGGATCGCGCAGCGCGTCCAGCCATTGTTCCAATTCCGGTTCGCCGTCGCGGTTGGTTGCGCCGGCGCTGATCAGCCAGCGCAGCAGTTGTTCGGTCTGCGACAGCTCTTGGCGCAGTCGCTCCGGGCTCAGCGCCTGGCAGGCGTGTTCTCCCAGCAGCGCGACGCGCTGGTGGATGTCGGCCAACACGGTTTCGGGATAGAGCCGGCCCAGGCATTTGCCGCTGGCGTGCAGATGAACCAGCGCTTCGAGAATGTCGCAGGCCAGGCCTATCCGCTCGGCCAAGGGCAGCGCGGGCAGCGCCTTCAGACGCAAGGGCTGCAGCGTATCCTGCCGGTAGACGGCATAGTGTTTGCCGTCCAGGCGGGCCTGGCCTTGCCAGGCTTGCAGCAGGGGGTGGCGGAAGGCAGGCCGCGGCGGCGTGTCCGGCAGCTCGGACACAGACTCCACCAGCGCCAGCGCCGCGCCGTCGCGGCTGGCCAGCAGCACCGACAGGCCGTCCGGGCAGCGCAGCGTGGCGACGATTTGGTATTCCGGCTCTGCGGCGGGGCTCATCGCTGTCTCCGTGCGGCTTGCGTATTTGTACTAATGTAGACAGTTATTGCGGCATGGGCCGAAGATTCGCGGTGTTCGCTTTGGCGTTCTTATTGCCCTTTGGACTAATTGTTGATTTGCTAAGAGCATATTGATATAACCCATCGGTTTTGATGCGCCGATGGGCTTTCGGTAGATTTGAGCGCATCTACAGGATGGGCAGGAAGCATGGACATCGGTCAAGAGAGGCTGACTCACCTCAAGCAATTGGAAGCGGAGTCTATCCACATCATTCGCGAAGTGGCCGCGGAATTCGAAAACCCGGTGATGCTGTATTCGATAGGCAAGGATTCGGCGGTGATGCTGCACCTGGCCAAGAAGGCGTTCGCGCCGGGCAAGCCACCGTTTCCCTTGATGCACGTGGACACTACCTGGAAGTTCAAGGAAATGATCGCGCTGCGCGACAAGCAGGCGCGCGAGTACGGCTGGGACCTGATCGTTCACGTCAACCAGGAGGGCGTGGACGCCGGCATCAACCCGTTCACCGCCGGCAGCGCCAAGCACACCGACGTGATGAAGACCGAGGGTCTGAAGCAGGCCTTGAACAAATATGGTTTCGACGCCGCCTTTGGCGGCGCGCGCCGCGACGAGGAAAAAAGCCGCGCCAAGGAGCGGGTGTATTCCTTCCGCGACCGCAACCACCGCTGGGACCCGAAGAACCAGCGGCCCGAGCTCTGGAACATCTACAACAGCAAGATAGACAAGGGCGAGAGCATACGGGTGTTTCCGCTGTCCAATTGGACCGAGCTGGACATCTGGCAATACATCTTCCTGGAAAACATCGAGATCGTGCCGCTGTACTTCGCCGCCGAACGGCCGGTGATAGCGCGCGACGGCACGCTGATCATGATAGACGACGAGCGGATACTGGATTATCTGAGCCCGGCGGAGAAGGCGAGCATTGAAACCCGCCGCGTCCGCTTCCGCACCCTGGGCTGTTATCCGCTGACCGGCGCGGTGGAGTCACAGGCAGCCACGCTGCCGGACATCATTCAGGAGATGTTGCTGACCCGCACCTCCGAGCGTCAGGGCCGGGTGATAGATCACGACAGCGCCGGCTCGATGGAAAAGAAAAAGATGGAAGGATATTTCTGATGACCCACCAATCCGATCTGATCGCCGGCGACATCCTGGAATACCTGCGCCAGCACGAAAACAAGGATCTGCTGCGCTTCATCACCTGTGGCAATGTCGACGACGGCAAGTCCACCTTGATCGGCCGGCTGCTGCACGATTCCAAGCTGATCTTCGAGGATCAACTGGCGGCGATAGAGCGTGACTCCAAGAAGTACAACACCACCGATCAGGAGATAGACCTGGCCTTGCTGGTGGACGGCTTGCAGGCCGAGCGCGAGCAGGGCATCACCATCGATGTCGCCTACCGCTATTTCAGCACCGACAAGCGCAAGTTCATCATCGCCGATTGCCCGGGCCATGAGCAGTACACCCGCAATATGGCCACCGGCGCGTCCACCAGCAATCTGGCCATCATCCTGATCGACGCGCGGCGCGGGGTGCAGACCCAGACCCGCCGCCACAGCTTCATCGTCAGCCTGCTGGGCATCCGCCACGTGATCGTGGCGGTGAACAAGATGGACCTGGTGGATTACGACCCGGCGGTGTTCGAGCGCATCCGCGACGAGTACCTGGCCTTCGCCGAGGGCCTAGCGATTCCGGACATCCGCTTCGTGCCGATCTCCGCGTTGCGCGGCGACAATGTGGTCAGCCGCGGCGAGGGCGCGCCCTGGTATCAGGGGCCGACGCTGATGCAGCTGCTGGAAACGGTGGAAGTGCGCAGCGACGCGGCGCTGGAGGCTTTCCGTCTGCCGGTGCAGTACGTGAACCGGCCCAATCTGGACTTCCGCGGCTTTTGCGGCACCATCGCCGCCGGCGAGATCCGCCCCGGCGACGAGGTGCTGGCGCTGCCGTCCGGCCGCCGCAGCAAGGTCAAGGCCGTGGTGGCTTACGAGGGCGAACTGGCCGCGGCCGGCGCCGGCGAGGCGATCACATTGACGCTGGAGGAGGAGATCGACGTGTCGCGCGGCGATATGCTGGTGCGCGCCGACCAGCCGCCGCCGGCGGTGACGTCCAGCCTGGACGCGCACCTGGTGTGGATGCAGGACGCGCCCTTGCGCGCCGGCAAGGAGTACGGCTTCAAGTTGGCCGGCAAATTCGTCACCGGCCGGGTGGAGGCCATCCTGCACCAGGTGGATGTCAACACGCTGGAGCAGAAGCCGGCGGAAGCGCTGCACCTGAACGAGATCGCGCTGTGCCGCATCAGCCTGAACGCGCCGGCGGTGATAGACGCTTACGCCGCCTGTCGCGGCACCGGCAGCTTCATCGTGATAGACCGGCTGAGCAATGCCACCGCCGGCGCCGGCATGATCACGGCGGCCAGGACGGAGCAGGCGGCCGCGCCGCAGGACGAATTGCAGCGCTTGCGCGCCTTCGAACTGGAGTTGAACGCGCTGGTGCGCAAATACTTCCCGCACTGGGAGGCCAAGGACATCGGCCAGCTGTTCCCGCGCTGAGCGGGGGCTGAGCGTTGCCGATGGCCCGTGGTCCTGGTTTTCAGAGCCTGTTCATAGTCTAGCGAGCCAGAGCGGGACAAGGTGCCGCGGCTGAGAGAGCGGAATGTACATAAGGTACATGAGCATTTCGAAGCGGTACTCACCGTGTCACGTTTCACGACGCGCAGCAGATCGTAAACAGGTTCTTACGGCGGGCTGTCTGTTTTTCGACCTGTTGTTGCAGGATTCGGCCACGCCGGTTTACAGCCGGCGGCGGGCTGCCTACAATCCGGCAGCTTCAATTGGCGCGTTGTATCCGCTGCGGTTCGCAGCGGCGTGGTTCTGTTTCGTCCCGTCTGCCTCGGCAGCCGCGGTCCACTCGGTTTCCCCCTCCGTCTTTCGCTTGAAGCGCCGGCAACGCCGTCCGCGGCGCTGTCGCATCGCCTGTAATCCACATAGAAAAGATAAAACATGACGTTTGCGCTGAAACACATCGCAGGCGCAACCGCTGCCATCTTGCTGGCAGGCCCGGTTGCAGCCAAGGATTTCACTGTCGCCGTGATCTACGATCAGGCCGGCAAGTTCGACAAGAGCTTCAATGAAGCGGCATTCAACGGCGCCGAACGTTTCAAGAAAGAATTCCACATCAACTACCGCGAAGGCCAGGTCAGCAACGACGCTCAGAAAGAGCAGATGCTGCGCAATATGGCGCGCAAGGGCGCCGACCTGGTGGTGGCGGTGGGCTTCGCCTACACCCAGTCCATCGAGACCGTGGCCAAGGAATTCCCCAAGGTGAAGTTCACCCTGGTGGATTCGGTGGCCAAGGGTCCGAATGTGCAGAGCATCGCCTTCAAGGAACAGGAAGGCTCCTTCTTGGTGGGCATGGCCGCCGCGCTCAAGTCCAAGAGCGGCAAGGTGGGCTATCTGGGTGGCATGGACGTGCCGCTGATCCGCGCCTTCGGCTGCGGTTACGCCCAGGGCGCCAAGTACGCCAATCCCAAGGCGGTGGTGATGCAGAACATGATAGGCACCACCCACGCCGCCTTCAACGACCCGGCGCGCGGCGGCGAATTGGCCAAGAGCCAGTTCGATCGCGGCGTGGACGTGGTGTTCGCCGCGGCGGCGCTGTCCAATATGGGCGTGATCCAGTCGGCCAAGGGCGCCAAGAAGTTCTACATCGGCGTGGACAGCAATCAGAACTATCTGCAGCCGGGCGTGGTGCTGACCTCCATGGTCAAGCGCGTGGACAACGCGGTGTACGAAACCATGCGCGACGCCAAGAACGGTGCGTGGAAGCCGGACGTCAAGCTGATGGGCCTGAAGGAAAACGGCGTGGATTGGGCGCTGGACCAGTACAACCGTTCGCTGATCACGCCTGAGATGGAGAAGAAGATCCTGCAGGCGCGCAAGGACATCGTCAGCGGCAAGATCAAGGTGGTGGATTACCGCGCCGCCAATCGCTGCCCGGTGAACTGATCCGCCGGAGCCGCGCCGGGCTTGGCGCGGCGATGTGACAACGGGCAAGACCAATGGTCTTGCCCGTTTTTGTTTGCGGATCGTGAATCGGTGCTCAGATCCCCAGCGTCGCGCCGCCGTCCACGTACAGATTATGCAGCGTGATGTGGCGCGCCTGATCCGACAGCAGGAACAGCGCTGCATTGGCCACATCCTGCGGCGCGGCGATGCGTTGCAGCGGGATGCCGGTGCGGTACTGCTCCAGCGAGCCTTGCAGGATGGCCGGCGGGATGGCGTCGTCGCTCCACAGCTGGCGCTGCATCGCGGTATCGGTGGAGCCGGGCGACACGATGTTGCAACGCACGCCGAATTCGGCCAGCTCCAGGCCCAGGCACTTGCTGAACTGGGTGGTGGCGGCCTTGGACGCGGCGTAGGCCGCCATCTGGGTGCGCGGCACTTCGGCGGCGTTGGAGCCGACGGTGACGATGCCGCCCTGGCGGCGCGCCTGCATGCGCCGCGCCACCGCGCGGCTGAGGAAGAACACGCCGTGGGTGTTGACGGCGAAACTCTGCAGCCAGTCCTCGTCGCTGAGCTGTTCCACCGTGCCCAGGCGCAGCACGCCGGCGACATTGGCCAGCATGTCGATGGCGCCGATCTCGTCTTCGATGCGCGCCACCGCTTGCTCCACCGCCGCACCGTCGCGGATGTCCAGCGGCAGCGGGATGATGCGGCCGTCGGCGTGGGCCGGCGTGTGCAGCGCCAGCTGCTGCAGGCCGTCGGCGCGCAGGTCCAGCGCCGCCACGCGGCAGCCCTGGTCCGCCAGCGAGCGCGCCAGCGCCGCGCCTATGCCCTGGGCCGCGCCGCTGACCACGGCCAGCCGGCCGTGGAATTCCGGGTAGCTGGCGCTCATGCGGCGGCTCCGTCCAGCTGGCGCGCCAGCAGCGCCTGCCAGGCGTTGACGGTGGGTTGTTGCGCCAGTTCGATGAAGTCGATTTCCGCGCCCAGCGCGCGCCATTGTTCCAGCAAGCTCATCAGGCGGATGGAGTCCAGGCCCCAGTCCAGCAGATTGTCGTCCAGGCCGATGTCGCTGGCCGGCTGCTGCAGCAGTTCGGCGATGGCGGCGCGCAGCGCTTCCGCGCTGGGCGCGGCGCTGGCGGGGGCGGCCAATTGGCCCAGCAGGCGCTGGCTGTCCAGGGTCACGCCGCAGCGCTGGGCCACGTATTCCAGCGCCATCGCGTGGCGATCGGCGGAGAAGTCGGCCAGGCCGTCGGCGACGAAGAAGGGCTGGATGTCGTACATGAAGGCGTCCAGCGCGGTGCTCATGCAGCCGATGTGGGCGTAGATGCCGCAGATGATCAGCTGGTCGCGGCCTTGCTGGCGCAGCAGGTTGAGGAAGGGCGAGCGCTGGAAGGCGCTGTAGCGCCACTTGGTCAGCACGGTGTCGTCGGCGGCCGGGCTCAGGCTGGCGACGATGGGGTGGCGTTCCGGACGCGCCGGCAGGCCGGGGCCCCACATATCGTTGAGCAGGCCACGGTCGCTGTCGGCCTGTTCCGCCGGCTGGGCGGTGTAGAACACCGGGATGTTCAGCTCGCGGCAGCGCGCGCGGATGGCGGCGATATTGCGCAGCGCGGTGGCCACCGGCTCGGCGTCGCGGTCATAGAAATCCAGGAAGTATTCCTGCATGTCGTGGATTAGCAGCGCGGCGCGCTGCGGCGCCACCGTCCAGTTGACGCGGTTGTCCGGCAGTTGCGACGGGATGGCGTAGGGGGCGATGCGGGGAATGCTCATGCTTGTGACCTTTGGGTGGGCTGCGCGGCCAGTTTCTGTTCCAGCATCTGGCGCAGGGTTTTCTTGCTGACCTTGCCGACGCTGGTTTGCGGCAGGGTGTCGACCAGCTCCAGCCGGTCCGGAATCTTGTAGGCGGCGAGGCCGCGCTCGCGCAGGAAGGCGGCCACCTGGGGCAGGCGGATTGCCTGTTGCTCGCGCGGGATGATGAAGGCGCAGGAGCGTTCGCCCAGATAGGGGTCGC
Source organism: Chromobacterium sp. (assembly GCF_041912965.1). Taxonomy (NCBI): domain Bacteria; kingdom Pseudomonadati; phylum Pseudomonadota; class Betaproteobacteria; order Neisseriales; family Chromobacteriaceae; genus Chromobacterium; species Chromobacterium sp. The sequence continues at coordinate 65,810 of NZ_JAYSGF010000007.1, forward strand.
TCATCGCCACGATGGCGACATCGCGCACCAGCGGGTGGGCGAGCAGATGGTTTTCCACTTCCTCGGCCGAGATTTTCTCGCCGCCGCGGTTGATCTGGTCCTTGGCGCGGCCTTCCACCGTCAGATAGCCGTCGGCGTTCATGCTCACCAGATCGCCGGTGCGGTAGAAGCCGTCGGCGGTGAAGGCGCGCTGATTGTGGTCGGCGGCGCGCCAGTAGCCGCGGATGGTGTAAGGGCCGCGCGTCAGCAGATGGCCGACTTCGCCCGGCGCCACCGGCTGGTCCTCGTCGTCGACGATGCGCACTTCGTCGTCGGCGCTGATCGGCCGGCCCTGGGTGTGCAGCACCCGTTCCGGGCCGTCGTCCAGCCGGGTGTAGTTGACCAGGCCTTCGGCCATGCCGAACACCTGCTGCAGCTTGCAGCCGAGCGCGGGTTCGACGCGGGCGGCGAGCTCGGGGCCGAACTTGGCGCCGCCCACTTGCAGCAGGCGCAGGCTGGCCAGCTTGCCCGGCTGCTTGGCGGCGGCGTCCAGCCACAGCGGCACCAGCGGCGGCACCAGCGCGGCGATGGTGACGGCCTCGGCCTCGATCAGGGCAAATGATTCGTCGACGCTGGGGCCGGAGGCCAGCACCACGGTGCCGCCGGCGTGGAACACGCCGAAGCTGCCGGGCGAGCTCATCGGGAAGTTGTGGCCGGCCGGCAGCACGCACAGATAGACGCTGTCGCGGCTCAGGCCGCAGATCTCGGCGCTGGCGGCGAAGCTGTACAGATAGTCGTCATGGGTGCGCGGAATCAGCTTGGGCACGCCGGTGCTGCCGCCGGAGAGCTGGAAGAAGGCCAGGCCGCTGGGGTCCGGCTCCGCCGGCAAGGGCTGGTCCATCAGATAGAGGCTGTTGAGCGGGGTGTGGTCGCCGGCGTCGCCGGCCACGATCACCTGCTGCAGCGAGGGGGCCAGCGGCAGCAGTTCGGCCGCCAGCGTTCGGTAGTCGAAGCCGGCGTGCTGATCGGCGCAGATATAGACCGCGGCATCGGTGTGCTGGCAGAAGTAGGACACTTCGGCGCGGCGGTGCGCCGGCAAAGCGAACACCGGCAGCATGCCGAGGCGGAACAGCGCGAAGGCGACGATGAAGAACTCGGCGCAATTGGGCAGCTGCACCACGGCGCGCTGGCCGGGGCGCAGGCCGCGCGCGTACAGGCCGGCGGCCAGGCGTTCGGCGTAGAGCTTGAGTTCGCGGTAGTTCAGCCGCTGCTTGCCGGCCACCAGCGCCAGTTTTTCCGGCTGCTGCTCGGCCTGGGCCGCCAGCATGGAAAACAGGGTCTGGCCTTGCCAATAGCCGGCCTCGCGGTAGCGGCGGGCGAAGTCTTCAGGCCACGGCGTCCAGTCCAGTCGTTGCTCGCTCATGCCGCCTCCGCCAGGTCGGCCAGGCCCATCGCGCGCAGCATGGTGCGGAATTTGGCTGCGGTTTCGGCCAGCTCGCTTTCCGGCAGCGAGCCGGTGACGATGCCGGCGCCGGCGAACAGGCGCAGCTTGCGTTCGGCGATTTCGGCGCAGCGGATGGTGACCGCCCATTCGCCGTCACCGTTGCCGTCGCACCAGCCCACCATGCCGGTGAAGAAGCCGCGGTCGAAGGGTTCGATCTCGCGGATCAGGCTGCGAGCGGGGTCCGCCGGGAAACCGCACACCGCCGGAGTGGGGTGCAGCGCGCGAGCCAGTTCGAAGGAGCCCACCGCCGGGTCGATCAGTTCGCCGCTGATGCGGGTGGACAGATGCCACATGGTGGCGGTGGACACCAGGGACGGACCGGCCGGCACTTGCAGATTGCGGCAGTACGGCGCCAGCGCCTCGACCACGGCGTCGATCACCAGCTTGTGCTCGAACAAGTCCTTGCCGGATTCCAGCAGCGCGTCGGCGCGGCGGCGGTCTTCCGCCGGGTCCGGGCTGCGCGCGGCGGAGCCGGCCAAGGGATTGGTGATCACTTGCCGGCCGTAGCGCGCCAGCAGTAGTTCCGGGCTGGCGCCCATCAGCGCGCGGCGCGGCGCGCCATCCGCGCTCAGCTGTACGGCGAAGGTGTAGCCGTGCTGGTTCTGGCTGGCCAGATTGAGCAGCAATTGACGCTGGTCTATGGCCTGCTCGGCGGAAAGCTCTAAGGTGCGCGACAGCACCACTTTATCCAGCGCGCCGCTGCCGATGCGGGCCAGCGCGTCGCTGACGCCCTGGCAGTAGGCGGCCGGCGCCGGCTGCGGCGTCAATTGGCAATCGGCTTGCAGCGGCTGGCGCAGCGCGCTGCGCTGTTCCTGACGCAGCGCGTCGGCGCGGCGCACTTGCCGCGGCACGAACAGCCACGGCTGTTGTTCCGGCATGAAGGGGATGGCGCCGACCACCACGGCCTGGGCCGGGTCCGGCTGGGCGGCCAGCGCGGCGGCGATGGCGGCGCTGGGGTCGGTGTCGGTGATCACTTGCTGGATGCCCTCGGCCAGCAGGGTGTGGCATGGCGAGGCGAAGAAGAAGGCGGAATCGGCCTGGTAGGCGGCCAACAGATTGTGTTCGCCGCGATAGGCGGGGTCGAGTGAGGTTTGGTTCATCGCTATTCCTGGGTCCACTGTGTCGGTGGGAGGGGCTCGGTTTGAGCGTCGAGGCCGAATATAAATGATAATCGTTATCTATTGCAATACGGTGATATTGCATTCAGATGATATTGATTCCACATTTTTGGCCTGAAACGACGCGCCGCCCGCTGGCGAGGGGCTGCTTGGCAGTGGCTCAAAGCCGGCAGCGCGTGCGGAGAACCGGCTCAGAATGTTCAGCCGCCGACCTGCTCCGCAGGTGCTGGTTTCGCCTTGGCGCGCGAGGCTGGGGGCGGGCTCATTATGCGGAGCGGTTTGGGTGTTTTCATTAAAATGCAATTGACAATCATTCTCAATAAAAATATCGTAACCGCAAATTGAAGCGCCCGCATGGCGGGTCGGGACGGAGAATGACGATGTATTCGGAAAGCAGCGGCAGTATGGACGATGCACCCAATGGTACGCAGGCGATGGAGCCGGCTGGTTTGCGGCGTTTGCCCTCGCCGCGGGAGTTGATGGCCGACGCGGCGCCGGACCAGGAGGCGCGCGGCGTGGTGGCGCGCGGCCGCCGGCTGGCGCAGACGGCGGTGAACGGAGCGGGCGGGCAGCGCTTGTTGCTGCTGCGCCTGCCTTTGAACGCCTTGCTGGAGCAGGCGCAGCGGTTGGGCGCCTGGTTGGCGCGGGAAAGCGGCTGGGGCGTGCTGGCGCAAGCCTGGGCCGAGCCGGCGCCGGCCTGGGGTCGGCAGGCCTTGCTGGAGCGGCGGCGCGCCTATCTGCACTGCCTGGCGGCGGGCGTGCCGGTGGCGCATGAATTGGTGCAGCCCAATGCGATGGCTTATCTGGGCGATCTGGTCAGCGCCGCGTGCTTGCCGCCGACGGTGATAGAGAGCCAGATCCATCGTGAGCTGGCCTCGGCGCTGCCGTGCCCGGTGCTGTTGGAGTTGGGCGGCGACAAGCGCCAGATCGGGCGCGATGCGCGCCAGGCGGTAGCCGCCAGCCATCGCTTCCCCATGTTGCTCGGCGACGGGCGGGTGGGCTTGGTGGAAAGCGCGGGCAATCCGGATGGCGCCTTGCTGCTGGCGCCGGGCATGGCGGGGGACGAAGCGCCGCATCTGCTGGTGCTGGACGAGACGGCGGGCGGCGCCGACGCTTGGCATCCGGCCTGCGGCGGCCTGGTGCTGACGGCAAGCAGCGTGGCGGCGGCGCAGCAGCGCTTTGAGCGCTGGCGCGAGGCGGAGCGGCTGGACGCGATCGCCTGAGCCGCCTGCCGCTTAAACCGTGCTGCTCAGGCAATCGCGCCCGCTGCCCTTGGCATGATAGAGGGCTTCGTCCGCCCGCGCGTAGCAGGCGGCGATATCGTCGTCCCGGCGCAGCGTGGTGAGACCGATGGAACAGCTGTAGCCCAGCTCCGGCTTGGCGGCCAGCGGCCGATCGGCGCGTACTGCGGCCAGCACTCGGCCGCAGCGCGCCTCGGCGTCGGCCAGCATGGTGTGCGGCAGCAGAATCATGAATTCCTCGCCGCCCAGCCGGCCGAAACCGTCACGCTGGCGCAGCAGGCCGCGCACGGTGTGGACGAAGCTGCGGATGACCTGATCGCCGGCCGGGTGGCCTTCCTGATCGTTGATGCGCTTGAAGTGGTCCAGGTCCAGGATGGCGAGGCAAGCCGGCGCGTGCTGGCCGCGCTGGCGTTGCAGCAGCAGTTCCAGCAATTGCATCAGATGGGTGCGGTTGCTGATGCCCGTCATCGGGTCGGTCTGGGCGGCGCGCAGCGCGACATCACGCTCCTGGCGCAGCGCGCGCCGGTCGGCGCGCAATTCGGTGATCTCGCTGGCCTGGCACAGCATCCAGCCGTTCGCGCTCATGGTTTCACTCATCCACATCCAGCGGCCATCGCGCAAATCGGCTTCGAAAGCGCGATAGGGCAGCTTGCCGCGGCGTGAACAAGCGGAGCGCAGCCAGGTTTCGATATCGTCGGTTTCAATGCGCGCGCCTTGCCCGCGCAGGTGGTTGCGCCGCATCAGTTCGCTCCAGCTCAGGCTTTCCGTCGGTGTAAGGTCGAAGGCATGGCGGAAGGCCGGGTTGGCGTAGCGCAGTACATCATGCTGGTCGAACAGCGCGACCAGGGTCGCGCTGTCGTGCAATAAGGCAAGCATGGAAGGAAAGATGTCGTCCGTCATGGCGCTGGCCGATTCCGCCGAGTTTCTTGTCAGTATCGTATCCGGCGGCCGCGCTTGCCAAGCTCGGCCGCCGTTTTCAACGCCGCGTCGCCGACGCGTGGAGGCTTCTCACAGCAGGGCGAAGGCCGCGATGCCGACCAGCGCGCCGGTGGTGCCGAGTATGGTTTCCATCAATGACCAGGTTTTCAGTGTCTGAGCCTCGTTGGCGCCGGTGAATTTGCCAAACAGCCAGAAGCCGGAATCGTTGACGTGGCTGAGCACGATGGAGCCGCCGGCGATGCAGATGGATAGCGCCGCCAATTGCGCGCCGGACAGGCCCATGGTCTCGATGGCCGGCAGCACCAGGCCCACCGTGGTCAGGCAGGCGACGGTGGCCGAGCCCTGTATCACCCGCACCGCGGCCGCCAGCGCGAAGCAGGCGACGGCGATGGGCAGGCCGGCGCCGATCAGCGCGCCGCCCAGCGCCGGCCCCACGCCGGAATCCACCAGCACCTGCTTGAACACGCCGCCGGCGCCGGTCACCAATAGGATGATGCCGGCCGGCTGCAGGGCTGCGTTGCAAATCTGCATGATCTGGTCCTTGCTCATGCCGCGCGGCAGCGCCAGTCCGTAGATCGCGATCAGGCAGGCGGCGAGGATGGCGCTAAAGGGGTGGCCGATGAATTGCAGCCAGTGCTGGGCGGCGGAGCCGGGCGCGGCCAGGTGGCTGCCCAGGGTCTTGCAGGCGACCATGGCCAGCGGAAACAGCACCAGCGCCAGGCTGAAGCCGAAGGAGGGCATGCGCGCCGGGTCCAGCGTCGGGCGGCTGATTTCCTCCGGCAGGGTCAGCGACACGTGGCGGCTGATGAAGCCGCCGAACAGCGGGCCGGCCAGCAGCATGCCGGGAATCGCCGCCGCCAGCCCTATGAGGATCATCCAGCCGAAATCCGCCTGCATCTGCGAAGCCAGCAGCATAGGGGTGGGTCCAGGCAGCAGGAAGGCCGCCGCCGCCGCCACGCCGGCGAACAAGGGCACGGCCAGCTTGACCACATTGTCGCCGGTGCGGCGCGCCACCGCGAACACCACGCCGATCAGCAGCACGATGGCGACGTCGAAGAACAGCGGCAGCGCGCAGATCAGGCCGGCCACGCCCAGCGCGTAATGCGCGCGCCGTTCGCCGAAGCGGTTCAGCAGCCGGTCGGCGATCTGGTCCAGCGCGCCGGTTTCATGCAGGATCTTGCCGAACATCGCACCCAGCGCCACCACCACGGCGAGAAAGCCCAGCGTGCCGGCCATGCCCTTTTGCATGGTGTCGGCGATTTTCTCCACCGGCATGCCGGAGGCCAGGCCGGCGCCTATCGACACCAGCATCAGCGCGACGAAGGCATGCATGCGCGCCTTCATCACCAGCAACAGCAGTAAGCAGACCGAGCCTAGCGCGGTCAATACCAGCAGCAAGGTCTGCATATCAGTTGTCCTGTCGAGATTGGATCCATTGGACGGCGCTGGCGGCCACCTCGTCCAGCGGCCGGCTGATGTCCAGCGCATGGACATCGCCTTCGTCTGAGCCGGGTTCTTCCAGCGCGGCGAACTGGGACGCCAGCATGTCGGCTTTCTGGAAATGTCCTTGCCGCGTCCGCAGTCTTTGCAGAATCAGTTCGAAATCGCCTTTCAGATACAGAAAGGACAGCTGCGGATTGCCGGCGCGCAGCTGGTCGCGGTACTGCCGCTTCAGCGCGGAGCAGACGATGATGGACAGCGGGTTGCTGCGCTGCATGGCGTAGGCGGCGTCGCTGAGCGCGGCCAGCCAGGGATGGCGGTCGGCGTCATCCAGCGGCACGCCGGCGGCCATCTTGTCGATATTGGCGCGCGGGTGCAGGAAATCGCCGTCCAGCACGGCGCATGGCAGGCAATGCGCCAGCCGCGCGGCCAGCGCGGACTTGCCGCAGCCGGAAACGCCCATCAAAACATAAACACGATGTGGAATGGAACTCATGACGCCGCTCCAGGTTTGTTGCTGTGTTGAGGATTATCTATTTGTTACCGGTAACATCTAGCGTGCTGACAATATGTAGGCTTTCGCTGCGGCGGGCAAGCGTTTTGATGCCCGGCCTTGATCCAGCGCCGGGCTGTCGTTTTAAGTCATTGATGGAGTGGACGGTTTTGGCCGGCGCGGCTGTTGCATTCCGGCCCGCGCCTAGATGCTGCCGCCCTGGCGCAGCGTGTAGCCCAGGTCCACTACCGCATCGGCGTAACGCTGGCCGTGGATGCGGCCGAGCAGGCGCTGCGCGGCCAGCCGGCCTATGGCTTCGCGCGGGGTGACCACGCTGGCGAGCACGGGGTGCAGCGCGTCGCCGATGTCCAGCGCGTTGAAGCCGGCCACCGCCAGCCGTTGCGGCACGGCCAGCTGCATCGCCTGGGCCGCCAGCAGCGCGCCGGCGGCGATGTCGTCATTGGTGCAGAACACGCCATCCAGGTCCGGCGCCTGTTCCAGCGCCTGGCGCAGCATCTCGCCCCCCAACTGGAAGCTGGAATGCTGCTCGGTCTGGATCTCCAGCGGCTCCAGGCCAGCCTGCTCCATCGCCGCGCGATAGCCAGCCGCGCGCAAGCGGGTGCGGCGGTCCAGGCGGGCGGCAAGATAGGCGATGCGTCGCTTGCCGCGCTCTATCATCAGCCGCGTCATGTCCTCCGCCGCGGCCTGGTGGTCCAGGCCCACCGCCAGGTCCACCGGCGTTGCCGGCAATTCCATCACCTCCACCACCGGGATCGCGGCCACTTGCAGCATGCGCAAGGTGCGTTCCGAATGAAGGGTCTCGCACAGGATCAGCCCGTCCACCTGGAAGGACAGCAGTTGCTCCACCTGTCGGGTTTCCTGCTCGATGTCGTAGCAGTAATGGCCGTACAGGGTGTGGTAGTCGGCGTCGCGCGTCACCGCTTCTATGCCGTGGACCAGGCTGGAAAACACCTGGTTGGACATGGATGGCAGCAGCACGCCAATGGCGCGGCTCTTGGCGCGGGCCAGCAGATCGGGCACCCGGTTGGGGATGTAGCCCAATTGCTCCATCGCGTGGGCGATGCGCTGGCCGGTGGCGTCGGAGACTTGATTGGCGTCGCGCAGATAGCGGCTGACCGTCATCTTGGAGGTGCCGACCTTGTCGGCTATGTCCTGCAACGACGGGCGGCGCGGCTTATCGCTCATGGCGCGGGCCGGTGGTTTCCGGGGGCGGGATCAAACGGTTCATGCTGGCATCGGCTCCTGTGGCGGCGTTGCAAGGCAATCCGCGATTGTAGACCGATTTTCGCCGAGACAGCTATGGCCAGAGGATGGGAATAGCGACACAATCCAGTTTTTTGGCATAAAACGGCGAGCGGCCGCGTCGTCGCCCGCCATTCATGCCTGACTTGGCCGCGCTTAATCGGCGGCAAGGCCCAGCAGCCGACGTAGATTGTCCATCACTTGCAGGCGCCTGGCGTGCTCCTGCTGGTAGTCGCGCTCGGCGGCGGCGATATCGGCCGCGCAGTGCGGACAACAGGTCTCGTCCGGGTGGATGTATTGTTGGCACTGTCGGCACAGCGCCAGCTTGGCCGGCGGCCGGCCCTCGCGCGGCGCGGTCTTGCCCTTGTTTTTCCAGGTCAGCGCAATGACCTGGCCGCTGCGGCTGATGCGGCTGACTTCCTGGCCGCTGGCGATGTCCTCGGTGATCAGGTCGAAGCGGCCGACGGCGAAGGAGGCCGGCGCCGCGTCCTGCAGCTTGACGATGCGCTCGCGCAAGCCCTGTTTTTCCAATTCCAGCGCGCGGTAGTGGCAGTAGGGGTTGTTGCCGGGCTTGCCCAGCAGCGAATGCGAGGTCCAGGTGCAGCCGCCGCGGCAGATATCGTTGTAATAGCAGCCGCGGCAATAGCCCCACAAATCGTCCACCGAGCGCAGCCGGCCAAAGTGGATGCCCTCGCTGTGATGCCAGATATCGTCCAGGCTCATGTCGCGTACATTGCCGCCGGCAAAGCCGACGGTGGCCAGCGACGGACAGCCCTTGACGGTGCCGTCGGCCTCCAGCGCCAGCACGGTCTGGCCGGCGGCGCAGCCGCTCCAGTGCACGCGCTCGTCGCCGAAGCCGCGCCACAGCCGCTCGTACGGGCCGTAGTAGCCGATATTATTGCCCACATTCATCAGCAGGCCGCGATCCACGCCTTCGCGGTACAGCCGCGCCAGCAAGGGCATCAGTTCCAGCAATTGGTAGGGCTGCAGCAGCAATTCATCGTGATCCACTGCATTGCCCATCGCCACCGTCAGCTGGATCTGCCAATGGGTGGCGCCCAGCTCGATGATCTGATCCATCAGCGCCGGCAGGTCCGGCATGGTGGCGGCGCCGATCTGGGTGTTGACGCTGACGGCGAGGCCGGCGGCCTTGGCGCGGCGCAAGGCGTCCACCGCCTTGTCGAAGGCGCCCGGCACATTGCGCACCTTGTCGTGCAAGGGCGCTAGCCCGTCCAGCGACACGCCTACGCCGTTGAGGCCGGCGTCTATCGCCTGCTGCAGCCGGGCAGGGTTCAGGTTGCGGCCTCCGGTCTGGATCGCGCAATACATGCCGTGGCCGCGGATGGCGCGGATCAACTGGGTCCAGTCCTTGCGCAGATAGGCTTCACCGCCGATCAGGGTGATCTCGCGGGTGCCCAGCGCCGCCAGCGCGTCTATCACCTGCAGGCATTCGGCGGTGGACAGCTCATTGGGGCGGCGGTGGCCGGCGCGCGAGCCGCAATGCAGGCATTTCAGGTCACAGGCCAGCGTGATTTCCCAAACCACGTGCACCGGGACATAGCGCTTGAAGTCTTCGTCGTCCAGATAGCGGGCCGGGCGGACGGCGGGGCTGTCGTCTAGCATGAGCGGGTCCTTGAGAAAGGGCGAGGAGCGTCCGCTGGACGCCCCTGGACTTAGCGTGCGACGCCGTTCAATGCCGGCCTTCGAGGCGGGCGATTTCGGCATGCAGCTGTTTCAGCGCGGCTTCGATATTGTCGTGCTGCTTCAACTGCTCTTCCGCCTGGCCGGCCAGCGACTTCATCTGCGCCAGATTGTCGCTGCTGCGCGACTGCTGCAGCGCGGCGGCGTATAGCGGGATGGGATGGGGGTAGGGCTTGCTGCCGGAACGCGGCTCCGGATGCACGGCTGGCGCCTCGGTGACGATGGCGTGAGCGACGGTGTGCCAGGCATCCTGATAGAAGAAGCGATAGCTGGCGTTGCCGTCTTGCCAGTCCTGATCGAGTATCCCTTGCAGATGGAAGGTTTCCGCGATCTGGCTATTGGGCGAGCTGGGGCTGCCGTCCAGCGACAGCACGATGTGATGCTCGGCGGACGGGTCCAGCTTGGCCTGGCTGTAATGGCCCCAGACATTGGCCTGGAACTGCAAGGGCGGGCTGACGCTCTGGGTGATGCTGGCGTGGCCGCTGACCTTTTTCTGCGGCGTGTCGACCAGCAAATCCAGGGTCAGGACCGGCGCGCCCAGCACCGGTTGGGAAACGATGTAACGGACATGGAACAATCCTGTTGCTGACATGGAGCACTCCTTGACGAATGGAAACGAATCGGCGCGCGCGCCTGCTTATTTGCGGTCCAGCTTGGCGATTTCAGCCTTCAGCGCATCCAGCTCCTTGCGCAGTTGCGGCTGGGCGTCCAGTTGCTGTCTGGCGTAAGCGGCCAGCGTTTTCATGTGGGCCAGATCGCCGCTGGCGATGGCGCTTTGGATGGGCACGCCATACAAGGCCATGATGGGTGGGTTGGGCAGAATCACCGGGCCGGGTTCCAGCGGCAGCGGGAAATAGCGCGATTTCAGTTCTGGATTGAGTTTGGCGGGCACATTGTCCACCTCCACCCACGCGGAGCCGTTGAAATAGCTGTAATTGGCGATGCCTTGCTTCCAGTCGTGGTTCAGCACCAGGTGCAGCTTGAAGTTGGGCGTATTGCCGCTGTGCCCTTGGGCGGTGATCAGGATGCGGCCCTCGCTGGGCGGCATCACGGTCAGATAGGTGTAATCGCCGTGGACGTGGGAGTGCACGTTCAGCGCTGGATGAGTGCTGTGATTGACGATGTGGGCGCTGCCGGTCACCGAGTGCTTGGGCGGCGCCACCAGCAGGTTCAAGAGCAGCGTCGGAGCACCTTCCAGATTGGTGCCGATGAGGTAGCTGACGGGGAACAATCCGATTTCAGTCTGCGTATTGCCTGACATAAGACCTCCAAGACAAGAATGAGGGATGCCTCGGGCGGCGCGGCGCTCAGCGCCGTTCCAGACGAGTGATTTCCAGCTTCAGTTGTTCGACTGCTGCGTGCAGATCGCCGTATTGGTGCAAATGCTGCTCGCCTTGCTCCAGCAAGGTTTTCATCTGCGCCAGATTGCCTTCGGCGATCGCTTGATGGATGGCCACGCCATAGGGCAGCGTTTGATGCGTGGGAAGATGGCTCATGGTGTTCACTTCCTTGCGCTGAGTGGGTTGGGGAGGGCGGGCGGCCAGGGGCGGCCATCCGCGGCAGCGGCTGCCGGCGGCGCGGCAGTGCTTATCGGTGTAGCAGTTGGGGGTGGGGGTGTGCTGGCCTAAATGGTGGTTTTTATGAAAAACAAATACTTAAGTGGAAATGCTGAGCCGGGTTGAATGGTGTTGGGAGCCGGGCTTGAAAAGCGAAATGCCCATGCGCAGCATGGGCATTCTGAAGTAGCGCATTACCATGCCGCGCCTGACACGCGGCGGAGCGTAAACATGTTCTCAGAAGCGGGAGGAAGCCCTGGCCAGATAAAACCACTCCTGGCCGGCCGGCGCCTTGGGATTGGGGAACACGATGCGTCCGTCGTCCAGCGCCGTCACCGGGCTGCCATCGGCACGCCAGCCTATCAGTTCGTCCTTGCTCACCGCGTCGAAGCTGGCCCAGTCGCGGGCGAAGCGGTCGGCCTCGTCCAGCTTGTCCACCACCTCGTACAGGCTGAGCGCCTCCAGAGGCCCGGCCGCGGGCGGCGGCGCGTCCAGCATGCCCAGATGGGCCAGGGTGTTGACGATGGCCTGGTAGGCGACGAGCGGCGCGGCCGGGTCGTCGTGCTGGCCGCATTCCAGCGTCAGCGCCCAGCCACCTTGCTGACGCATGTATTCGGTGGTGCCCACGCCGTAGCGGGGGTCGTCGTCCGGCACCGGCTGCCGCGCGTCGCCGGCCGGGCGCCGGCGGCGCCGCTCCACGCCCAGCGCGTAAGTGGACAGCCAGCCGTCCGCCGCGCGGCCCACGCCCAGCCGCTGCGCCAGCGCCTCTTCCTCTGCCGAGTGCGCGAACGGTTCCAACTCGCCGGCATTGTCGCGCGGGCCGAGAAATACGAAGGGCTGGCCCTGGGACTGGAAAGAGTGTAGATCCAGCAGCACCTCATGCTCGGACAGCAAGGGGCATAGCCAGTTGGCGACATGGTCCTCGAAATCGGCAGGCTTGGCGCAGGGCGCGAGCTTGCGGTTCAGATTGCGCTCGCCGCCGCGCTGCTTCAGCCGGAAAGCCAGCGGGTTGCTCACCGGGACCAGGGTCAGTCGGCCGGAGCGCAAGGCCAGCGCGCCTTGTTCCAGCTCTGCCATCACGCGGCGGATCGCCAGCGTGCCGCAGTGCTCATTACCGTGCACTGCGCCGGTGACGATCAGGCTCGGGCCGGGGCGCGGCGCCTGATAGCGGTGGCTGGCGAAGCATTGTGGCCAGCTAGGGTCTATTTCAGCCATACGTTCTCGAAGTCGAAAGAGCCGTTGGGATTCATCACGAAATCTTGCACATTATTGCGCAGCGGGATGTAGATGCGCGAATGCGCCATGGTGATCCATGGCCGTTCGCGCTTGAAGATTTCCTGCGCCTGCAGATAATACTGCGCGCGCCGGCTCTGTTCGCTGGTTTGGCGGCCAAGCTGCAGCAGCTTGTCGAATTCCGGATTGCAGAAACGCTGGCCGCCCTTGCTGACGCTGCAGGACAGCGTGTTCCACAGGAAATCGTCGGGATCGCCGGAATTGCTGGTCAGACCGGACATATAGACATCGTGTTCGCCGGCGGCGGCGCGTTTCAGGTATTCGCCCCATTCATAGCTCTGGATATTCGCCTTGACGCCTATCCTGGCCCAATCCTGCTGGATCATCTGCGCCATCAGCTTGCCGTTGGGATTGGTCGGGCGCTGCACCGGCAGCGCCCACAGATTGACGGTGAAGCCTTGGGGGTAGCCGGCCTGGGCCAGCAGCGCCTTGGCCTTGGCCGGGTTGTATTCGTTGTGGGTCTTGGGGTTCCAGCTCCAGGTGGACGGCGGATAGGGGTTGACCGCCTGGGTGGCGCCGCCCTTGGGGAATAGCGCCTTGAACAGAGCGTCGCGGTTGATGGCGATGTCCAGCGCCACCCTCACTTCGCGCTTGGCGAATTGCGGCCGTTTCAGGTTGTAGGCCAGGTAAGAGATATTGCTGGCGCCGGTGGAGGCGATCCGGATGTTCTTGTCGGCGCTCAAGCTGTCCAGATCGGCCTCGCGCACCGCGGCGGCCACTTGGCACTCATTGGCTTTCAATTTCTGGGTGCGCACTTGCGGATCGGTGACGATGGCGAAAATCAGGCTGCGGGTTTTCTGCGGCGCGCCCCAGTACTGAGGGTTGGCCTCGTAGCGCACGGTCGAGTCCTTGGCGTAGCTCTTGAAGCGGTAGGGGCCGGTGCCGATGGGCAGCAGATTGATCTGCTGCGGCTTGCCAGAGTTGAGCAGTTGCTGGGCGTATTCCGCCGATTGCATGCCGGCGAAACCCATCGCGAAGAAGGTCAGGAAGGTGGCGTTGCGCTCCTTGAGCCGGATCTTGACGCCATGCGCGTCCAGTTTTTGCACCGAGACGATCAATTTGCTCAGGCCATAGCCGTCCGGCCCGGTCAGAGGCGTCTTGAAGGCCTGGTTGAACGGCGCGTCGGGGCGGATCCAGCGCTCTACGGTGAAGACCACGTCATCGGCGGAGAAGTCGCGGCTGGGCTTGAAGTAATCGGTGCTATGGAATTTGACGCCGCGGCGCAGCTTGAAGGTGTACTCCAATCCGTCGGCGGAAACGCTCCAGCTTTCCGCCAGCCCCGGCCGCAACGCCACGCCGCCGCGCTTGAATTCGGTCAGGCCCTGGAAGATGGGCTTGGCGATATTGTAAGTGGACGCGGTATCCCACATTGCCGGGTCGAAGCCTTCCGGCGCCGCCTCGGCGCAGAACACCAGCGGCTTGGCCGCCTGCGCGGCGGCGGGCAAGGCTAAGGCCAACAACAGGGAGAGGGGGAGGCTTGAACTTGTCATTTACGCTATCCTGAGTTCTTGTTCGCGGCGAGTGAATTGTCCGTCAGTTGCGCTTGCCGGTCCATGGGCTAGGCCGCCTGGCCGGTTTGCACGAGACGCGACGACCGGTGGCGGCGCGAGAGGATGGGGCATGAACGGGGATAGAGTACTGATCATAGGCGGCGGCGTGATCGGCTTGTGCGGCGCGTGGCGGCTGGCGCGCGCCGGCTGGCCGGTGACCTTGCTGGAGCGCCATGATCAGGTGGCGGCCGGGGCCAGTCACGCCAACGGCGGTCAACTGAGCTATAGCTATGTCGCGCCGCTGGCCGACGCCGGGGTGCCGGCCAAGGCCTTGGCCTGGCTATGGGATCGGGACGCGCCGATGCGTTTGCGCCTGCGTTGCGATCCGGCGCAATGGCTGTGGCTGTGGCGCTTCCTGCTGGCTTGCAGCGACCGCGCCAACCGCGCCGGCACCGCTAGCCTATGGCGCTTGGCGCAAGCAAGTCACCTGGCGCTGGACGCGCTGCGCGCCGATGGGCTGGATGGCTTCGCCTGGCGGCGCAATGGCAAGCTGGTGTTGTTTCGCAGCGCCGCGGCGTTGGAGCGCGCGCGCAGTGGCGTGGAGCGTCTGCGCGCCTTGGGCGCGCGCCAGCAGTTGCTGGATGCGCACGCCTGCCTGGCGCTGGAGCCCGCCTTGGCCGGCTTCGACGGCGCGCTGGCCGGCGGCGTGCATACTCCGGATGAGGAAGTGGCGGATTGCCGCCTGTTTTGCCAGGCCATGCAGCGGCGGATACGCGAGGAGGGCTTGGATGTAGAGTTTCGCTTTGGCCAGGAGGTCTGCGGCTTCGAGCTGGCCCAGGGGCGGATAAGCCGGGTTTTATTGTCCGGCGAGGCGTTGTCTTGCCGGCATCTGGTGTTGGCCGCCGGTATCGGCGGCGCGGGGCTGGCGCGCAAACTGGGCCTGCGGCTGCCGCTGTATCCATTGAAGGGCTATAGCTTGGACATGCCGGCGGGCGCGGCGCAGCCCAGTCTCAGCGTCACCGATTTCGAGCGCAAGACACTGTACGCGCCGATAGGCGGACGCTTGCGGGTGGCTGCCATCGCGGACTTGGTTGGCTACGAGGAGCGTCCGGACCCGGTGCGCTTGGCTGGCTTGCGGCGGCAGTTGGCGCGCGATTGGCCGCAAGCGGGGAGACTGGAACAGGCGGAGGAGTGGGCGGGGCTGCGGCCGGCAACGCCGGACGGCCTGCCCTTGATTGGCCGCGCACGCGGCGGTCCGGCCAATCTTTGGCTGAACCTGGGTCACGGCGCACTGGGTTTTACGCTGGCGCTGGGCAGCGCTGAACAACTGGCCCAGGCCATGGCGGCGAGAGAAGGCGGAGGAGAGTGATGATGAGCGCGGTAATCCGCATGGAAGAGTTGGCGGCGCATCCGGAGTATCTGTCGATAGCCGATATCGACGGCGTGCGGCTGGATTTGCGCTATGCCTGCGCCAACAATTTCGTTGGGCGCAATCTGTACGGCGACGCGGCGCCGGCCTTGCTGCACCGTCGCGCCGCCGAGCAACTGTCCCAGGCGGCGCGGGCGCTGAGCCTGCAGCGGCCGGGGTACCGGCTGCGGGTGTTCGACGCGCTACGCCCGGGGCGGGTGCAGCGGGTGCTGTGGGATATCGTCAAGGACACGCCGCAGCGCATTTATGTGGCCGATCCGGCGCGCGGCTCGATTCACAGCTTCGGCATGGCGGTGGACCTGAGCGTGGAGGACGCGGAGGGGCGCGAGCTGGACATGGGCACCGGGTTCGACGACTTCACCGAACTGGCCCAGCCGCAGCGCGAGCCGGAGCTGACGCGGACCGGGCGGCTGAGCGCGGCGCAGCTGGACAATCGCCTGTTGCTGCGCGGCTGCATGCTGGAGGCCGGCTTTTACGGCATCGCCACCGAGTGGTGGCATTTCGAGGCGGCGGAGCGCAACTGGGTGCGCGCCCATATGCTGCTGATCGAGTAGACGGATCCGCGCTAATGCCGCCGCGCTGGCGGCTTTATACCCGGCAGGCATTTAGCAAACCGCGAATTTTCAGGCAATATGGCCGTTGGCCTTATCCTTAGCGCCTGTTCACGATCTCGCGAGCTAAGGCGAGACAAGGCCATGCGGCTGAGAAAGCGGAGTGTACACATGGTACATGAGCATTTCGAGGACGGCTTCAACGCCGTATCGCCGACGCGCAGCAGATCGTGAACAGGTTCTTCGAAGCACCCGCAGAGAAACATCAATGGCATCCGACAATACCGAACAAGCCTGTTGGCACCCGGAAACCCAGGCAATCCGCGGCGGCCGTGAAATCAGCGAATATCGCGAACACAGCCAAAGCCTGCATCTGACTTCCAGCTTCACTTATGATTCGGCGGAACAGGCCGCCGCCATGTTCCTGGGCGAACTGGACGGTTACACCTATTCCCGTTTCACCAATCCCACCGTTGCCGCCTTTCAGCAGCGGCTGGCGCTGATGGAGGACGGCGAGCGCGCGATCGCCACCGCCACCGGCATGGCGGCGATACAAGCCATCATGATGAGCTTGCTCAAGGCCGGCGATCACATCCTGTCCTCGCAAAGCCTGTTCGGTTCCACCACCAATCTATTCGCCGGCCTGTTGGCCAAGTTCGGGGTGGAAACCACCTTTGTCGACGCCACCGATCTGCAAGCCTGGCGCGATGCGTTGCGGCCGAGTACCCGGCTGTTGTTCCTGGAGACACCGTCCAATCCGCTGACCGAAATCGCGGACATCGCCGCCATTGCCGACATTGCCCATCAACACGGCGCCTTGCTGGTGGTGGACAACAGCTTCTGTTCCCCGGCCTTGCAGCGGCCGCTGCGCCTGGGCGCCGATCTGGTAATGCATTCGGCCACCAAATACCTGGACGGCCACGGCCGGGTAATGGGCGGCGCGGTGGTGGGCAGCGACGCGCTGATCGAACAGATCTATTTGCATGTGCGCACCGCTGGGCCGACGCTGGCGCCGTTCAATGCCTGGACCCTGCTCTCCGGCATGGAAACCCTGCATCTGCGGATGGAAAAGCACAGCGCCAACGCGCTGGAGTTGGCGCGCTGGTTGGAGGCGCAGCCGGCGGTGGAGCGGGTGTTCTACCCGGGTCTGGCCAGTCATCCGCAGCATGAGCTGGCGCTGCGCCAGCAAAGCGGCGGCGGCGCGGTGGTGTCCTTCGTGGTCAAGGGGGGCAGGGCCGAGGCTTGGCGCGTGGTGGATCGGGTGCAGCTGATTTCGCGCACCGCCAACCTGGGCGACGTCAAGTCCACCATTACGCATCCCGCGTCCACCACCCACGCCCGCATCACGCCGGAAGCCAGGTCCAAGGCTGGCATCGTCGAAGGCCTGTTGCGGGTGGCGGTGGGCCTGGAGCATGTCGAGGATCTGAAGCGGGATTTGGCGCGCGGCCTTGACTAAAAGCTTTCAACATGTGTTTCATTCAAACGGCAGTCTAAAATACGGACTGCCGCTTTTGTTGCCGCCCTGAGAGTTTGGCCCGAGCGCCGTCGAGACATGTCTTGACATTCGTCAAATTAAAACGTAAGTTTGAAACGCTTGTTCGAAAGCTGAAATGAGCAAGACCATAAAACCAGCAAATACAAAAAAGGCACTGGAGAACATGGAAGCAAGCCGCCCCGATACCTCCACCCGCATTCTTGACGTTGCAGAACGCTTGTTTGTGGAGCACGGTTTCGAAGCGACCTCGCTGCGCATGATCACCCAGCAAGCCGAGGTAAACCTGGCCGCGGTGAATTATCACTTCGGCTCCAAGGACGCGTTGTTCGAGTCCGTGTTCATGCGCAGGCTGGCACCGCTGATTGCGGACTGCCTGGCGGAACTGGACAAGCTGGAGGCGGAGGCCTCGGAGGAGAAACTAGCAGTGGAAGGCCTGGTGCTGTCGTTCATACGGCCCTGTCTGTCACTGTCCAAGGACCCGTCGCGCGGCGGGGCGATGTTCGTGCGCCTGTTGTCGCGCACACTGGTGGAAAACCACCGCCTGTTGCGCGAAACCATCTCCCAGCAGTACAGCGTGTTCGTCCAGCGGTATAGCCGCGCGTTTCAGCGCGCCTTGCCTATGCTGGACACGGAGCAACTGGCCTGGAGAATGCATCTTGCATTCAGCGTCATGTTCAACGCCTTCGCCGGCAATGATGTGCTGAAGATTTTCACGCGCAGTCAGATCGTCAGCGCGCGCGATCCGGACATGATAGTCAAATACCTCGTGCCCTTTGTGATGGCTGGCTTGGTCGCGCCCATGGAAGGCTGATTCCGGAGCGCAGGGCAGGGCGGGGCAATCATCGCCGCGTCCCTTGCTGTTGCCGCCGGAACGGAAGGGTCAACACGAGGGTAAAACAAAATGATATCTGCCGTTGTTCTGGTCGTGCTGCTGGGCGCGCTGGCGTATTTCCGCGCGCCTGTTCTGGGCTGGACCGTGGGGCTGGCCGCCTGGCTAGCCGCGCTCCAGTTCGCCTTCCATTGCCCGCTGCCGCCGGCTGCTTGGGTTGTTTTTGCGGTGATCGCCGCCGTTCTCAATCTTCCGCCGCTGCGCCGCGCCGTGTTCACCGGCCCAGTATTCGGCGTGTTCAAGAAAATCACGCCGGCGATGTCCCAGACCGAGCAGGAGGCCATCAACGCCGGCACGGTATGGTGGGATCGCGACCTGTTCTCCGGCAAACCGGACTGGAACCGACTGCTGTCCTTTCCCGATCCCAAGCTGACGCCGGAGGAACAGGCCTTCATCGACGGTCCCACCGAGCAGCTGTGCGCGATGATTGACGATTGGAAGATCACCCACGAGCTGAAGGATCTGCCGCCGGAAGTGTGGCAGTTCATCAAGGACAACGGCTTCCTGGGCATGATCGTCAAGAAGCAGTACGGCGGCCTGGAATTCTCCAACTATGCTCACGCCAAGGTGGTGACCAAGATCGCCACCCGCGGCGGCACCGCCGCGGTATCGGTGATGGTGCCCAATTCCCTGGGCCCGGGCGAATTGCTGCAGCATTACGGCACCGAGGCGCAGAAGGATTATTATCTGCCGCGCCTGGCCAAGGGTCAGGAGATCCCGTGCTTCGCGCTGACCAGCCCCTACGCGGGCTCGGACGCCGGCAGCATTCCCGACTACGGCATCGTCTGCCGCGGTTCCTACACCCATCCGCGCACCGGCGAGCGTTTCGACGACGTGCTCGGCCTGCGCGTCAGCTGGGAAAAGCGCTGGATCACGCTGGCCCCGGTGGCCACCATCCTGGGCCTGGCGTTCAAGATGTACGACCCCGAGCATCTGCTGGGCGATAAAGAGGACCTGGGCATCACCTGCGCGCTGGTGCCAACCGAGCACGAAGGCGTGGCCATCGGCCGTCGCCATTTCCCGGGCGGCGCCGCCTTCATGAACGGCCCGACCTGGGGCAAGGACGTGTTCATTCCGCTGGACTGGATCATCGGCGGCCGCGAATTCGCCGGCCAGGGCTGGCGCATGTTGGTCGAATGCCTGTCGGTGGGCCGTTGCATCTCCCTGCCGGCGATGTCGGTGGCTTCCGGCAAGATGAGCACCTTCGTCACCGGCGCCTATGCGCGCATCCGCGATCAGTTTGGTCTGCCCATCGGCAAGTTCGAGGGCGTGGACGAGGCGATGGCGCGCATCGGCGGCTACACCTATCAGATGGAAGCGTCGCAAGACCTGGCGCTGACCGGTCTCGACAATGGTGAAAAACCGTCGGTGCTGTCCGCCATCCTCAAGTACCACAATACCGAGCGCATGCGCAAAGCCATCAACGACGCGATGGACATCCATGGCGGCAAGGCGGTGGTGCTGGGTCCGCGCAACTATCTGGCTCGCGCCTATCAGGCGATTCCGATCGGCATCACCGTGGAAGGCGCCAACATCCTGACCCGTTCGATGATCATCTACGGTCAGGGCGCGATCCGCTGCCATCCCTTCGTGCTGCGCGAGATGAAGGCGGCGATGACCAATGACGGCAAGGAATTCGACGCCGCCATCACCGGCCACATCAACTTCGTGATCAGCAATGTGGTGCGTTCGCTGTGGCTGGGCCTGAGCGGCGCCCGTTTCGTCGGCGCGCCGCGCGGCGGCGAGGTGGGTGTCTACTATCGCCGGCTGACCCGTTTCTCCAGCGCCTTCGCCTTGCTGTCCGATATGGCGATGTTCAGCCTGGGCGGCAGCCTGAAATTCCGCGAGAAGCTGTCCGCGCGTCTGGGCGACATGCTGTCCGGCCTCTATATCGCCTCGGCTTGCCTGAAGCGCTTCGAGCGCGACGGCGCGCCCAAGGAAGACCTGGCGCTGTTGCAATGGTCGGTGGAAAACGCCTTGTACGATGTGCAGCAGGCGATGGACGGCTTCCTGGCCAACCTGCCCAGCCGCATGCTGGCGGCAGTGCTGCGCAAGCTGATCTTCCCGTGGGGCCTGACGCTGAAGCCGGCGTCCGACCGTGTCGGCACCAAGATCGCCCGCGCGATGATGGAGCCCGGCGCCACCCGCGAGCGGCTGACCCGCGGCATGTATCTGCCCAAGGAGGAAAGCGATGCGGTGGGCGTGCTGGCGCACGCGTTGGAAGCGGTGTTGGCGACCGAGCCGCTGGAGCAGAAGTTGCGCAAACTGGCGCGCGACGGCCAATTCAAGACCGTGACCGCGCGCGAGCGTCTGGCGGAAGCCTTGCAGGGCGGCGTGTTGAGCCAGGCCGAATTCGACGCCGTCAGCCGCGCGCGCAAGCTCAAGCGCGACGTGATCATGGTGGACGATTTCGACAAGATGCTGGAACAGCACGACGATAAGCTGTTGCAACGCTTGATCTTCTGAGCCTAGAGGGTAAGATTTGCCGGGAGCGATCCCGGCATTTCAGCCAAGCGGCCGTTGCGGCGGCCGCTTGGCTGAAATGCCGCCAAGTCGCAGGCGCCGAGCGGCGCATAATAACAAAGGAGCAAGCATGGACCGCCCTGAAGTCCGGATCCCGACGCTGCGCGTGCGCGCGCTGCCCACCAGCACCAATGCTTACGGCCGGGTCCAGGCCGGCTGGCTGATGAACCAGATCGACATGGCCGGCAGCCTGGATGCCGAACGCCTGTCTCGCGGGCCGGTGACCACGGTGGCGGTGAACACCTTCCAGTTCGCCGCGCCCATCCTGCTGGGCGATGTGGTGGATCTTTATGTCGAGAGGCTGAGGATAGGCCAGAAATCCATCACCCTGAAAATCACGGTCGAGGCGGAGCGCATCGATGGCTCGCACGAGGCGATCACCGAGGTGGTGGCCACCTATGTGGCCGTTGATTGCGATGGAAAATCGCGACTTTTGGGCGATATTTAGCGCATTTCAGTGCTTTTTTGCGTGCTTGTTGCAGAAATGTCTCATTAAACGTTTGTTTGGAACAAACACTCCAAAACCTTGGTGGAATTGCTCTAATTCTCTGGTAGCATCAAATATGACCAGTGCGTGCCATTGGTCATCTAAATCATAAAACGCTACAGCAATACAAAGAGAGAGGGAGAACATGAAACTCAAGCACCTCAGCCTGTCCGTGATGGTCATGGGCGCAACATTCGGTCTAATGTCCACCCAGGCCGTGGCCTCGGGTTATCAGTTTGGTTCGCAGAGCGTGTCCGGTCAGGGCACCGCGCATGCCAACGGCGCCGAAGCCAACGATCCTTCCACCATCTTCGCCAACCCGGCCGGCCTGTCGCGGTTGGACGGCACCCAGATTTCCGGCGGCGCGACACTGGTCGTGCCGCATTCCGAATATACCGACAACGGCTCTACCCGGGCCGTGTTGATCCCTGGCGCCACAGCCCAGCCGGCTGGCGGCGGCAATGGCGGTTCTTTCGCGCCCAAGGCGGTGGCCGCGCCCAATTTCTACCTGTCGCACAAAGTGAACGACAAGATCAATGTGGGGGTCGGCGTGTTCGTGCCCTATGGCGCCAAGCTGGATTATGGTTTTGACTGGGCTGGCCGTTATGCGTTGAAAAGCGTGAACCTGCAGTCGTTCAACATCAACCCGTCGATGTCCTTCAAGCTGGACGATCGCCATTCCTTTGGTTTCGGTATTTCCGCCCAGTATATGAATGCGTCGCTGGACCAAATGGCCGATGCCTCTACTGGTGTGAACGCTCGTATTTTTCAGACGGCCTATGCGGCGGCGCTGCAAGGTGGTGCTTCGCCGGCGGTGGCGCTGGCCCAGGCGCGCGGCGCGGTTGGCGCGGCGGCGGTGAATGGCGATGGCCTGGCCCATGTCGAAGGCGACGACTGGGGCTTTGGCTGGAATATCGGTTATATGTTCCAACTGAACGAAAACACCCGTTTTGGTCTGGCTTATCGCTCCAGCATCAAGCAGTCGCTGAGCGGGTCGTCCACCTGGACATTCAACAATGTCACCAATAACGCCATCCCAGGCCTGCCGCAGGGCGGCGCGGCTGCGATGGCCAAGGGCAAGCACCCGGATGCTTCGGTCAAGGTGGATGTCACCACGCCGGAAACCGCTTCCGCCAACTTCTTCCATCAGTTGAATCCGAAATGGGCGCTGATGGGCGATGTGACCTGGGTGGCCAACTCGCAGATGAAGAATATCGCCATCCAACAGTCCACGGTGAATGGCACAGCGCAGGGCGATATGGTGATTCACCAGAACTGGCGCGACACCTGGCGCGTGTCCCTGGGCGCCAACTACCAGTACAATGACACCTGGCTGTTCCGTGGCGGCGTGGCCTGGGAGCAGTCGCCGCTGCAGTCCGACAGCGACCGTCACCCGGCGCTGCCGGATAGCGACCGCCTATGGCTGTCGCTGGGCGCCAACTACAAGATCAATAAGCAAAGCTCGGTGGATGTCGCCTACAGCTTCATCAACTTCACCAATACTAATGTGAACTATACCGACGGTTGCAGCCCGGCCGGCACCAGTCCGACGACCGGCGCCGCGTGTACCGGCAACGGCGGCACGGTCAAAGGTAGCTACAAGACCTATCTGCAGTTGATCGGCCTGCAGTACAACTATCGCTTCTGATTTTGATCCGGCCGGCGGGTCCGGCTGAGTGGAGGGGCGGGCGCTTGCGCTCGCCCCTGCTTGCGTTGTTGGCCGACCTGGCTGGCTGCTTTTTGCCCTGATTTTTCATCGAACACCCCCTGTTTTTTTGCCCAAATTGGGTTAGACTTATTCGAGAGAAAAGCGAGTGTTTGATATTTTTCAATACAGACTTTTCCTGACTGCGCTTGGCGGTGTTTGCTATGGCTGCCAAGCCGGTTTTTCAGTAGATTGATGGCTATCCGCCATGGCATGGGAAAGCATTCCCATCCGGGCAAGAGAGCCGGGCTGGCCGGGTATTACACAAGCACTTCCGACCAGCCGAGTAGTGCCGGCTGTAGCGGCGGCGCGCCGCCGACTCAGCGCAAGGACGAACAACGCCCGTCCTTGAAGCAGGCTGAGCAGGCGAGAGGGGCCTGTCTCATGTTGTGTTTCAACAAAACGAGGAAACCATGTCTCAAACCAAGTTCAACGTACGCAAGGTCGCCGTGCTAGGCGCTGGCGTGATGGGCGCTCAAATCGCCGCCCATCTGGTGAATGCCAAAGTTCCGACCATCCTGTTCGATCTGCCGGCCAAGGAAGGCGACAAGAACGGCATCGTGCTCAAGGCGCTGGAAGGCCTGAAAAAGCAGAAGCCGGCGCCCTTGGCCAACAAGGATGCCGTCAACCACATTCAGCCGGCCAATTACGACGACCATCTGCACCTCTTGAAGGATTGCGACCTGGTGATCGAGGCCATCGCCGAGCGCATGGACTGGAAAGTGGACCTGTATCACAAAGTGGCGC
The DNA here is from genome assembly GCF_041912965.1 of Chromobacterium sp. Taxonomy (NCBI): domain Bacteria; kingdom Pseudomonadati; phylum Pseudomonadota; class Betaproteobacteria; order Neisseriales; family Chromobacteriaceae; genus Chromobacterium; species Chromobacterium sp. The sequence goes on from NZ_JAYSGF010000007.1 coordinate 89,653, forward strand.
CGCATCTGGGCGAGCACACCATTTTCGCCACCAATACTTCCGGCCTGTCGATCAACACCCTGGCGCAGGGCTGCCCGGACAGCGTGCGCCCGCGTTTCTGCGGCGTGCATTTCTTCAATCCGCCGCGCTATATGCACCTGGTGGAAATCATTCCCTGCCTGACCTCGGACGCTCACATCCTGGATAATCTGGAGCGCTTCCTGGTGTCCAGCCTGGGCAAGGGCGTGGTGCGCGCCAAGGATACGCCCAACTTCGTCGCCAACCGCATCGGCGTGTTTTCGATGCTGGCCACCATCGCCAACGCCGCCAAGTTTGGCATCCGCTTCGATGTGGTGGACGATCTGACCGGCCCGCGCCTGGGCCGCCCCAAGTCCGCCACTTTCCGTACCGCCGACGTGGTGGGCCTGGACACCTTCGCCCACGTGGTCAAGACCATGCAGGACACCCTGCCGCAAGATCCGTGGCATGGCCTGTTCCAGACCCCGGAGTGGATGCAGAAGCTGATCGCCGCCGGCGCGCTGGGCGCCAAGACCAAGGCCGGCATCTATAAGAAAGACGGCAAGCGCATGTTGGTGCTGGACCCGGCCAAGGGCGAGTATGTCGGCGCCGGCGAGAAGGGCGACGACGCGGTCAAGGACATCCTGAAGATCGCCAATCCGGCGGAAAAATTCCAGAAACTGCGCGAGAGCAGCCACCCGCAGGCGCAATTCCTGTGGGCATGTTTCCGCGATGTGTTCCATTACATTTCCCACCATCTGGCCGATATCGCCAACTGCGCGCGCGATGTCGACTTCGCCATCCGCTGGGGCTTCGGCTGGAGCGTGGGTCCGTTCGAAACCTGGCAGGCCGCCGGTTGGCAGCAAGTGGCCAAGTGGCTGGACGAAGACGTGAAAGCCGGCAAGGCGCTGAGCGCCGCCGCGCTGCCGGCCTGGGTGCTGCAGGGCGACCGCGCCGGCGTGCACTTCGCCGAAGGTTCCTTCGATCCGGCCGGCAACAAGCTGGTGGGCCGTTCCACGCTGGACGTGTACCAGCGCCAGCTGGCGCCGGCCAAGGTGCTGGGCGAGGCGGCGGCGCCGCTGGGCGAAACCGTGTTCGAGAACGAGGGCGTGCGCGCCTTCACCACCGGCGACGAAGTATTGGTGGTGTCGTTCAAGAGCAAGGCGCACGCGATCGGCCCGGCCGTGATCGAGGGCTTGAACAAGGCCATCGACATCGCCGAAGACCGCTTCAAGGGCTTGGTGATCTGGCAGACCGAGGAGCCGTTCTCCGTTGGCGCCGATCTGCAGTCTATGATGCCGGCCTTCATGATGGGCGACTGGGACGCGATCGACGCGACGGTGCGCCGCTTCCAGGAAACCTCGATGCGCCTGCGCTATTGCCAGGTACCGACGGTGGCGGCGACCCAGGGCTATGTGTTCGGCGGCGGCTGCGAATTCGCGATGCACTGCGACAAGACCGTGGCGGCGCTGGAATCCTATGTCGGCCTGGTGGAAGTGGGCGTTGGCCTGCTGCCGGGCGGCGGCGGTTGCAAGGAGTTCGCGCTGCGCGCCGCTCAGGAGGCGCGCGGCGATGTGCTGGCCGCGCTGAAGGACTACTTCATGGCCATCGCCACCGCCAAAGTGGCCACCAGCGGCTTCGAGGCGCAGGAAATCGGCTTCTTCCGCAACGGCGACCCGGTGGTGTTCAACGCCTACGAGCTGCTGCACGTGGCCAAACAGCAGGCGATCGCGCTGGCCGAGGCCGGCTATCGTCCGCCGCTCAAGGTCAAGGGCTTCCCGGTGGCCGGCCGCAGCGGCGCCGCGTCGATCAAGGGCCAGTTGGTGAACATGCTGGAAGGCAACTTCATTTCCAAGCATGACTTCTTCATCGCCGGCCTGATCGCCGACGTGATGACCGGCGGCGACATCGAAGCCGGCACCCTGGTCAATGAGCAGTGGATTCTGGACCTGGAGCGCAAGGCCTTCATGACCTTGCTGAAGAACTCCAAGACCCAGGATCGCATTGCCAATATGTTGACCACCGGCAAGCCGCTGCGCAACTAAGTGCTTGGGGATGATTCTGCTGCGCGCGCCGATATCGAATGCTGCGATGCTCGCCGTACCGCATGTACGGCTGCGCTTCTCGCTTCGATCTCGGCCCGCTCGCGACGAATCCTCCCGCAAGCACGGCCAATAGCCAGATGAAAGGCCGCCTGATCGCCGTAGCGCGGATCAGGCCGCCGACAGGAGAATCAAAAATGAGCAAACAAGTACAAGAAGCCTACATCGTCGCCGCCACCCGCACGCCGGTGGGCAAGGCGCCGCGCGGCATGATGCGCAATGTGCGTCCGGACGACATGCTGGCGCATGTGATCACCGGCGCGCTGGCCCAGGTGCCGAACCTGGACCCCAAGCTGATTTCCGATTGCGTGGTGGGTTGCGCGTTTCCGGAAGCGGAGCAGGGTCTGAACATGGCGCGCATCGGCGTGCTGCTGGCCGGTCTGCCCGACACCGTGGGCGGCATCACCATCAACCGTTACTGCTCGTCCGGCATCAACGCGGTGCAGATGGCCGCCGACCGCATCCGCCTGGGCGAGGCCGACGTGGTGATCGCCGCGGGTTCCGAGTCGATGTCCCTGGTGCCGATGATGGGCAACAAGGTGTCGCTGAATCCGGAAATCTTCAGCAAAGATGAGAACTACGGCATCGCTTACGGCATGGGCCTGACCGCCGAGAAAGTGGCGCAGCAATGGGGCGTGTCGCGTGAAGATCAGGACGCGTTCGCGGTGGAGTCGCATCGCCGCGCGCTGGCCGCGATCGACGGCGGCAAGTTCAAGAGCGAGATCACGCCGCTGGAAGCGATCTACCGCACGCCTAATCTGGAAACCGGCGAAGTGCTGGTCAAGAAGCGGGTGCTGGACACCGATGAAGGCCCGCGTCGCGAAACCACGCTGGAAGGCCTGGCCAAGCTGAAGACGGTATTCGACGCCAAGGGTTCGGTGACCGCCGGCAACTCCTCGCAGATGTCCGATGGCGCCGGCGCGGTGATTCTGGTGTCCGAGCGCGTGCTCAAGGAGTTCAACCTGACGCCGCTGGGTCGTTATGTGACTTTCGCGGTCAAGGGCGTGCCGCCGGAAATCATGGGCATCGGCCCGAAAGAGGCGATCCCGGCCGCGCTGAAGCAAGCAGGCCTGCAGCAGGACGATCTGAAGTGGATCGAACTGAACGAGGCGTTTGCGGCTCAGGCGCTGGCGGTGATCCGCGATCTGAACCTGGACACTTCCAAGGTCAACCCGCATGGCGGCGCGATCGCCCTGGGTCACCCGCTGGGCGCCACCGGCGCCATCCGCACCGCCACCCTGGTGCACGGCATGCGCGACGCCGGCCAGAAGGGTTACGGCATGGTGACCATGTGCATCGGCACTGGCATGGGCGCAGCCGGCATCATCGAAGTGCTGTAAGACGCGTTTTTTCGACGCAAAAAAACCGGCTCGCGATGGTGAGCCGGTTTTTTATTGCGCCTCAGTCGACTTTGGACAGGGTGTCGAAGTCGCTGTGGCTGCAATCCTCGTACTCATGCTGCGGCGTCTTGAGGCGGATCTGGTAGGACTTGCCCTGCGCCGCCAGTACCAGTTGCTTGTCCGGCTGGGTCAAGGCCTTGGGCATCAAGAAGCAGCGCTGGCCCTTGCGCGAATTGGGCTGGGTGATGTAGATCGCGGTGGACGGCGGCGACTCCGGGCGCTCCGGGTCCAGCAGCGATACGCCGACCGGGCTTTGACCGAGGATCTCGATGCCGACCTTGGTGCCGTTGCTCTGGCGCAGTATCCGGCGGATCACGCCCAGCAATAGCGGGTGATTCTCCGCCTTGACCAGGATGACGCGGCCGATGGCCAGCTGTTCCACCGCTTTGCCGATGAAGGTGAGGCCCATGCCGGTGGCGCTGATGTCATTGATGCGCCAGTCGCTGGCCCGCTCGGAATCGTGCTCCTGCACATCCTGAACCTTGACCTGGTAAGCGACGCGTTCGAAGCCGATATTGACCAGCGCATTGGATGCATGCAGGGAGCGCTCCGACTTGCGCAGCGACTTGCCGCCGTCGGTAGACCAGCGGATGGCCAGCTTTTCGCATAGAATGGCCCATTCCTCGCGTTCCAGATTGCCGTCCATGGCGGCGAGGGCGGGCGGAATGCGGCGGTCCAGGTCGAACATCAGATCAGCCAATCGGCTGGTGATGACATAGGCGGACCAATAGCGGTGCCATTTTCCGGCCATGCCGCGCAGCATCGCCTGCGGCGGCTCGGGCATCGACAGATTGTAGACAAAGATGGGCCCTTCCACCGGCGGTTGCTTGTCCAGCGGTATGCCCTGGCTCAACATCATCAGCAACTGATCAACGGCGACGATTTCCCGGTGCAGCATATTGTCGGTCTGCGCCAGAAACAGCATGCCGGCCTGGATCAGCAATTGCTCGCAGCTGAATTCTTCCGGACTATTCAGATACAGTTTGACCGGATGGCGCGCGAAACCGCTTTCCTCCGCCTGACTGTAAAAGCGGAAGCCGTTCTGCCAGGCCGAGCCTTCCGGCTTCAGGTAGCGCAGCGAATTCCAGGCGATCAGGCGCATCTGGTGGTGCAGGCCGCGGGTGGTGATGATGCGGATCTCGTCGTCGGGCACCGCGTTGGGATGGCTTTTGTAGAGCCTCAGACAGATCTGGTAGGCGGAGGACAGCTCATGCCAGTAGGCGAGGATGGTGGGCAGATAGCCCTTGCTGCCGCCCTTGGACTGCAGATAATCCTGGCACAGCTGGCGGTGGATGTTATTGGCCTTGTCATCAACATAGACTAAGGTCTTGACACGTTCCTTGAGCGATATCTCGGTGTCGGTATTGATTTTTGCGACGGCCTTGATGATTTCGACCAGGGCGCCGAAATACTCGGCCTGCGGCAAATCGCGCACTAATAGCGTCGCTGACTGCGCCACTTCGGACGCCGTCGTGTTTTTGTTCAGAAGGGAACTGACTAGTGATTTGAAGTCAAACATTTAGCCCGGCTTTATAGGAAATTATGTTTTCATTAGCATATCGCTATATCTTACGCCACGCGCAGGCGCGGGTGAAACGGTAATTCTCATTATTTACCCATATGCTTACAAATAACAATCACGGGAATCGGCGGCAGCGGCTGCTGGGCTTGATCTTGGCCGGTGTTTTGGCGCAGACGGCCTGGGCCGGCGCTGAAGCCGCGGTCGACTCCTATCCGCCGCAAGGCGTGGGTCTGGTGCTGGGAGGCGGCGGCGCGCGGGGTTTTGCCCATTTGGGGGTGCTCAAGGAATTGGAGCGTTTGCGGGTGCCTATCGCCTGCATCGCCGGCACCAGCGCCGGCGCCTTGATTGGTGGTATTTATGCAAATGGCTTGCCGCTGGAGCAGATGGAGCGCGAATTCGATGGCGCCGACTGGGAGGCCTTGCTGTCCGGCAAGCCGGTGCGCGCCGATGTGCCCTATGACCGCAAGCGCGATGATTACAAGAACTATCTGGACATTACCTTCGGCCTGAAGAAAGACGGCCTGGGCGTGCCGCGCAGCGCGATCAACTCCCAGGAAATCGAGCTTTACATCCACAAGCTGACCCGCGATCGGGTGGTGGGCAATTTCGATCAATTGCCGATTCCGTTCCGCGCCATCGCCACCGATCTGGCCACCGGCGAACCGGTGGTGTTCTCCCAGGGCTCGCTGGCGCGCGCGCTGCGCGCCAGCATGGCGGTGCCGGGGCTGTTCGACTTGATCGAGGACGATGAGGGGCGCTTGCTGGTGGATGGCGGCCTGGCGCGCAACCTGCCTATCCAGGACGTCAAGGGCCGCTGCGCGGATCATGTGATCGTGGTCGATGTGTCCACGCCGCTGATGAAGGCGGGGGAAATCCATTCGCTGTTCGACGTGGTGGCGCAGACCTCCAATCTGATGGTCAGCCGCAACGCCAAGGAGCAGATGCGCAAGCTGGACAAGAGCGACATCGTGATCAAGCCGGATCTGAACGGCTACACCTCGGCCTCCTTCAATGAGCACCAGGCCATTACCCAGCGCGGCGAGGCAGCCGCCAAGGCGCTGGCCAAGCAGCTGGAAGCCTATTCGGTGTCGGAGGAGGAGTACGCCGCGTGGCGGCGCCGGCTGGCGCGGCCGCATTTCCCGCTGATAGACAAGATCCAGGTGGAGGGTAAACCCGGCCAGTTCACCAAGCCGGAGCAATTGGCCAAGTCGCTGGCCTTCTCCTCGGTGGTTGAGCCGGTCAGCAGCGCCCAATCCAGGCTGCGCGGCGTGTTCGCCGGCGGCGATTACGACCGGTTGACCTATCGCGTCGACAATGTGTCCGGCCGTAATGTGATGACGGTGCTGCCGCTGGAGCGCAGCATCGGTCCTAATTTCATGCGTTTTGGCCTGAATCTGAGCAGCGCGACGCCGGGGGAGAGCAACTTCAATTTCTTGGCCTCGCATGAATGGCGCAACGCCAATAGCGCCGGCGGCGCCTGGCGCAACGATGTGTCCATAGGCCAGAACAAGCTGATCAAGACCGAGTGGTATCAGCCGCTGTACGAAGGCAGCCCGGTGTTCACCGCCGCCTCGCTGGGCTATCGCCAGGACTTCCTGCCGGTTTACAACTCGGACCACACGCTGAATCTGGAGTGGAATAATAATGTCGGTAGCGTGCGCCTGGATGGCGGCCTGGCCTTGGGGCGCTATGGCGAGTGGCGGATAGGCGCGTACCGGGACGACAACCATTTCAGCTCGCGGGTGTCATGGCTTCCCGGCGTGGTGCCGCCGAACTACCGAGATACCGGCATTGCCAGCAGCCTGGTGGTCGATCAGTTCGACAACCCGAAATGGCCGCGCGCCGGCTATTTCTTCAGCGGCCGCGTCACCAAGAGCATTCCGTCCTGGGGCAGCGATGTCAATCTGACGAGTTACGACACCGTGCTGGAGTACGCCAAGACCCTGGGCAGCGTGACGATGCGGCTCAGCGCCAAGAACAAGGGAGCGTTGAACCGCGGCAACGACGAAGCTTTCCTGGTGGTGCCCAGATCGCTGGGCGGCTTCCTGAACCTGAGCGGCTATCAGGATTCCGAGTTGATCGGCGAGCGCTCATCCTTGTTCCGTTCCATGCTGTACTGGCGCGCATCCAGCCTGCCGGCGGCTTTGGGGTCCGGTGTTTATGCCGGTATTTCTATGGAATTGGGCAAAATCTGGGGCAGGGTAGGGACCAACGATTGGTCGCAGAGCAATAGCGACTGGATTCCCGCCGGCTCGGTGTTCCTGGCCGCCGACACCATCATCGGTCCGTTCTTCGTCGGCATGGGGACGGCAAGAGGCGGCAAGCCGACTGCCTATCTCTATCTGGGTACCGACTATTGAACTGATCTCGGTTTATCCGCTGTTGGGAAAACCAAAAACGCTATATGGCGCAAGCCATATAGCGTTTTGTTTTTACTGGGGATTAGTGGGCGCTAGCGGTGGCCAGGCGTTGTTGTTGATCTTTTGGACGGTTGAATTTTAAGTTCATGTATTTTCTGTTGTTGATATGTTACGTAAAAATACAAACGTTTGAATAATTCTGGTGTTTTTTCCGGCTTTCCCCTATCAACAGTCGTGGGCCTAAAAACCAGAGTAAATACTCAGCCCGCATTTCATCGACTAGAGGAGAAACACCATGAAGAAGTTGCTACACGGAGTACTGCTGTGCCTGGGTTTGCTGCTGCCCTTGACCGCCGCCCATGCCGCGGCCGGCTACACCCAGACCCGCTACCCCATCGTGCTGGTCCACGGCTTGTTCGGTTTCGGCCAATTACTGGGGGTGGATTATTTCTACCAGGTGCCGGCAGCCTTGCGCGGCGACGGCGCCCAGGTGTTCATCGCCGAGGTGTCGGCGCTCAATAGCAATGAAGCGCGCGGCGAGCAGTTGCTGCAGCAGGTGCAAAAAATCATCGCCATCACCGGCGCGGCCAAGGTCAATCTGATCGGGCATAGCCAGGGCGCGCCCACCGCGCGCTACGTGGCCGGCGTGCGGCCGGACCTGGTGGCGTCGGTGACGTCGGTGGGCGGGGTCAACAAGGGCTCGGTGGTGGCCGATATCGCGCGCGGCGTCGCACCCCCGGGATCGGTGTCGGAAGCGGTGGCCGCCGCGGTGGCCAAGGCGCTGAGCACGGTGATCCAGTTCTTCGCCGGCACTTCCGGCCAGCCGCAATACCCGGCAGGGGCGCTGGACTCGCTGACCACCGCCGGCTCCGCCGCCTTCAGCGCCAAGTTTCCGCAAGGGGTGCCGAGCAGCGCCTGCGGCGAGGGCGACTACCAGGTGAACGGCATCCGCTATTACTCATGGACCGGTTCGGCCACGGTCACCAATGTGCTGGATCCCTTGTCCGCGCCCATGGGCGTGCTGGGCCTGGCTTTCGGCTCCACGCCCACCGATGGCCTGGTCGGCGCGTGCTCCGCGCATTTGGGGCAGGTGATTCGCGATAATTACCGGATGAATCACATGAATGAGATCAATCAGAGCTTTGGTCTGGTCAGCCTGTTCGAAGTGAGCCCGGTGAGCTTGTACCGGCAGCAGGCCAACCGTTTGAAGAACGCGGGGCTGTGATGCGGCGGGCCTGGATGGCTTGGGGCTGCGCGCTGCTCTTGGGCGTGTTGGCCTGGCTGGGCTGGCCCGCCGCCGATGACGCTGCGGCGCAGGCTGGCGGCACGGCCCCGCTGGCGGCGGCGCCATCGCAGCGCGGCACCCAGGCCGATGGCCGGGCCGGCGTGGAGGCGGGCGGCGCCTTGCGGGTGGACGCCGAGCTGCGGCGCTTGTTCGACTACCAACTGGCGGCGCTGGGGGAGCGGGATTTATCCGCGGTGCGCAAGGCGGTGCAACAAGCGTTGCAGTCTCAGCTGAGCGGCGCGGCCCTGCGGCAGGCCTTGGAATTGTTCGACCGCTACGTCGCCTACCGGCGGGCCTTGAGCGAGACCAAGCTGGCGGGGGGAAGCGCGGCCGAGGGTTTGCAGCGGATGAGAGCGCTGCGTCTGCAATTCCTCTCCGCCCAAGAGGTGACCGGCCTGTTCGGCAGCGAAGACGTCTACGACGATTTCACCGTCAAGCGCTTGCGCATCATGGCCGACGCTGGCCTGAGCGCCGCGCAGCGGGCGGCGCAACTGAAGGCGCTGGAAGCCGGCTTGCCGGCCGAATTGCGCGCGGCGCGCCAAGAGCCGATCAAGCACCTGGTTTTGGCCGAGGCGGAAGAGGCGCTGAAGAAGCAGGGCGGCGGCGAGCAGGAACTGTACGCCTTGCGCGCCGGCATGGTGGGCCAGGCCGCCGCCGATCGCTTGTCGCAACTGGACCGCGAGCAGGCGCAGTGGCAGTCACGCGTCGACGCTTACCGGCGGGACGCGCAGCGCGTGCAGGCCACGCCCGGCCTGGACGCCGCGCGGCGGGATCAGGCGCTGGCCGACTTGCGCGCCAGGCGCTTCAATGCGCGGGAGCAATTGCGGCTGGAGGCGTTCATCCCGCCGCAATAGCCGACCGTTTAGTGGTGTTCTTGGTTCTGAAATAGCCGGGAGAGTCCTTCTCCCGGTTCTTTTTCGCGCATGAAGGCTTCGCCCACCAGGAAGGTGTGCACCTCATGGCTGCGCATCAGCCGCACGTCGTCGATGGTGGCGATGCCGCTTTCGGTGATGGCGATGCGGCCGTTCTCGATTTGTGGCAGCAGCTTCAGCGTGGTGGCCAGGCTGACCTCGAAGCTGCGCAGATTGCGGTTGTTGACGCCGATCAGCTCGGTGCGCAGTTGCAGCGCCTGTTCCAGTTCCTCGGCGTTGTGCACCTCGGCCAGCACCGCCATGCCCAGTTCCATCGCCAGCGCTTCCAGCTCGCGCATCAGCGGCAGCTCCAGCGCGGCGGCGATCAGCAGAATGCAGTCGGCCCCCATCGCGCGGGCTTCGTATACCTGGTAGGGGTCGACAATGAAATCCTTGCGCAGCACCGGCAGCCGGCAGGCGGCGCGGGCGGCCTGCAGATAGGCGGCGTCGCCCTGGAAATACTGGCGGTCGGTCAGCACCGACAGGCAGGCGGCGCCGTGCTCGGCATAGCTGGCGGCGATCTCGGCCGGACGGAAGTCCTCGCGGATCACGCCCTTGCTCGGACTGGCCTTCTTGATCTCGGCGATCACCGCGGCCTGGCCCAGCGCGTGTTTGGCGCGCAGCGCGGCGACGAAATCGCGGCGGTCGCCGCTGCCTTGCTCCGCGGCGGCGCGCACCGCGCTCAGCGGCTGCTGGCGCAAGGCGGCGGCGATTTCCTCGCGCTTGGTGGCGATGATGGTGTTGAGTATGTCTGACATGCTTGAGTCTGCGATCCAGGCGAAGCGAAAGAAACGACCATCATGCAGGAACTGCCGTGGCCTTGACAAGCCGTGGCGCCGTTCCGGCTAGAGCGGGTCCGAGGGGTCTTGGCGGCGCGGCACCGCGACGAGGCGCGGCGCATGGCCGGTCAAGTCCAGGAAGCGCAGCAGTTCTTCCATCGGCAGCGCCAGCGTGCTGGTATTCACCAGCGGGTGACAGAGGATGGCGTGCTGACGGCTCAGCTCCTGGTCAATCACCACGGCGACCTGGCGCTCGCTGTCATTGAGCGCGGCCAGCAGCGTCACCGCGCCCGGCGTCAGGCCCAGATAGCGTTGCAGGCGTTCCGGCGAGGCGAAGCGCAGGCCTTTGAGCTCCAGCAGCTCGCCCAGGGCCTTGATGTCGACGCCGGCGGCGGCGGGCACCGCCAGCAGCACGTGCTGGCGGCCCTTGGCATCGCATAGAAACAGGTTCTTGCATTCCGCGCCGGGCAGGCCTGGCGTCAGGCGCGCGGCCTCTTCGCAGGTATAGACCGGCGGATGGTCGAAGCGTTGATGGCGGATCTGGTGCCGCTCTAGAAAGCGGTATAGGGCGTGTTCCATTCCCGCAGGCTAGCATGGCGCCAGCAGGCAGCTCAATGGTCGCGCCAGCGGTCCTCGAACACCAATTGCTCCAGCGGTTGGCGGCTGGCCCATTTTTCCTGTTCCAGCATCGGTTGGGGATAGAACTCGGCGACATGGCCGAGGCACAGCACGGCGATGGGCTTGGCGCCTTCCGGCATGCCCAGCAACGCGGCCAGCGCGGCCGGGTCGAACAAGGACACCCAGCCCAGGCCCAGTCCTTCGGCGCGCGCCGCCAGCCACAGGTTCTGGATGGCGCAGGCCACCGAGGCCAGGTCCATTTCCGGCAGGGTGCGGCGGCCGAACACATGGCGCTCGCGGCCGTCCATCAGGGCGGCCACCAGCACCTCGCCGCAGTCGCGGATGCCTTCCACTTTCAGGCGCAGGAACTCGGCCTGGCGCTCGCCCAATTGCTCGGCGGTGCGCAGCCGCTCCGCGTCCACCAGTTTGCCGATGTTCTCGCGCAAGTCGCGGTCGACGATGCGGATGAAGCGCCACGGCTGCATATAGCCGACGCTGGGCGCGTGATGAGCGGCTTCGAGCAGGCGCCGCAGCAGCGCCGGGTCCACCGGGTCCGGCAGGAAGTGGCGCATGTCGCGGCGCTGCTCTATCACCCGGTAAATGGCGGCGATGTCTTGATCGGGATAGCGGTGCATGGCGGGCCTTTCTTTAGATGCTGTCCAAAGTCTGCTAGGCAGGGTGAGACTTTGTGCGGCGAGAGCGATTTTCCCATGCGGATGCGCCATTAGTCCAAAGCCGCTTGCTTCACCGTTTTGCCTTGTCTCGCCCCGGCTCGCGGGCCTTGGAGCAGGCGGTGGCGAACAGACGGGGGGCGACTTTCCAGTGTCGGAGGATAGCGGCTTTGTTACAGCTGGCAAATAGCATGGCGACGCCCCGTGACCGGCGCATGACTTCGGTCAAGCGATTCAGCGCATTAGACGCTTTTGGCATGAGTTTCCCACATGACGCCGCGCATGCGACCGTGATAAAGTCGACAGTCTGAATTTCCGCGTTGCCGCTTTTGCGCGGCGCGTTGGGCCATGGCAGTGGCCGCCATGGCGAATCGATGATTTAGAGGAATCTCCGTGACCCAAATTGCAGAACTGGAACCAAAAGTCGTCTGGGAGCATTTCCAGACCCTGTGCGAAATCCCGCGTCCGTCCAAGCATGAACAGCAGCTGCGCGACTATCTGAAAGGCTGGGCGGAACTGCGCGGCCTGAGCACCGTGGTGGACGAGGTCGGCAACCTGATCATCCGCAAGCCGGCGACAGCGGGCTATGAAAACCGTGTCGGCGTGGTGCTGCAGGGCCATCTGGACATGGTGTGCCAGGCCAATGCCGGCACCGAGCACGACTTTTTCAAGGATCCTATCCGTCCGGTGCTGCAAGACGGCTGGCTGGTGGCGGAAAACACCACCCTGGGCGCGGACAACGGCATAGGCGTGGCGCTGGGCATGGCGGTGCTCAATAGCGAGGAGGTGCCGCACGGCCCGATCGAGGTGCTGCTGACCCTGGACGAGGAAGCCGGCATGGGTGGCGCGCTGGGCCTGGGCACCGGCCTGCTGCAGGGCCAGTACCTGATCAATATCGATACCGAGGAGTGGGGCGAGTTCTACATGGGCTGCGCCGGCGGCGTCGACGTCAATGTCAGCCGCGCTTACGCGAGCGAAGCGCTGCCGGCAGGCTACCAGGCCGCCAGCCTGGTGATCAAGGGCCTGCGCGGCGGTCATTCCGGCGCCGACATCCATCTGGGCCGCGGCAACGCCAACAAGATCCTGATCCGCCTGATCCGCGAACTGGAAGCGGAAACCGATCTGCGCGTGTCCTCCTTCAAGGGCGGCACCGCGCGCAATGCCTTGTCGCGCGAGGCTTTCGCCGCCGTGGCCTTCCCGGCCGCCGACGCGGCCAAGGTGGCGGCCAAGCTGGACGCGTTCCAGAGCCTGCTGCGCTTCGAGCTGGCCGGCGTCGATGAGGGCGTCACCGTGGTGCAGGAGCAGATCGCGCTGGACAGCGTGCTGGCGCGCGCCGATCAGAGCGCGATCTTCGCCGCGCTGCACGCGGCGCCGCATGGCGTCAAGCGCATGAGCCAGCGCGTCGAGGGCGTGGTGGAAACCTCCAACAATCTGGGCGTGGTGCTGCTGGAGCAGGGCAAGCTGTTCGCCAATCTGATGGTGCGTTCCTTGCTGGATTCCGGCACCTGGATGCTGGCGCGCGAGGTGGAAAGCCTGTTCCTACTGGCCGGTTGCCAGGTGGGCATGGAAGGCGGCTATCCGGGCTGGGCGCCGAATCCGCAATCCAAGCTGCTGGCCTTGTTCCAGCAGGTCTATGCCAAGGAATTCGGCGGCGAGGCCCAGGTGCAGGTGATCCACGCCGGCCTGGAATGCGGCATCCTGGGTTCCAAGTACCCGGGCATGGACATGGTGTCCTTCGGCCCGAACATCCGCGGCGCGCATGCGCCGGGTGAGCGCGTGGAAGTGGAATCGGTGGGCAAGGCCTGGCATTTGCTGAAGGCGGTGCTGGCGGCGGTGCCCGCGCGTTAAGCCTCGTCGACCAGCGGTTCGAGACGATACCCGGCCAGCGCCAGCGCTGGCCGGTTTTGTTTTTGCCGCCCTGGTTTTGCCCTATGATCACAACTGATCACCACTGCCTCGCCGCTGTGGTTTCGCATGGAGACAGTCAATGAACGATTCCATCAAACGCCTGCTGCGGGCTGGCGGTCTGATCGTGTCGCTGGCCATGGGCATACGCCATGGCTTCGGTTTTTTCATGCCGCCGATGACCCAGGCCTTCGGCTGGAGCCGGGAGGCCTTTGCGCTGGCGCTGGGCTTGCAGAACCTGGTGTGGGGCCTGGCCCAGCCATTCGCCGGCGCGCTGGCGGATAGGCACGGCTCCGGCAAGGTGTTGCTGGGCGGCGCGCTGCTATACGTCGCCGGCCTGGGCCTGATGACGGTGTCCGGCACGCCGCTGCTGTTTTCGCTGTCCGCCGGCCTGCTGCTCGGCCTGGCCTTGTCCTGTGTCACCTATAGCGTGATTTTCGGCGTGGTGGCGCGCAATGTGCCGCCGGCCTACCGTTCGCGCGCGATGGGCATCGTCGCGGCGGCCGGTTCCTTCGGCCAGTTCGCGATGATTCCGGTGGAACAGGGGCTGATCGATGGCCTGGGCTGGCTGCCGGCGCTGCTGATCCTGGCCGGCTGCGCGGCCTTGATGCTGCCCTTGTCCCGCTGGCTGGCGCGCGAGGACCGGCAGGCGCCGCCGGCCGCGGCCACGCATCTGCTGCGCGGCATGGCGGCCACATTCGCCACCGCCTGGAGCGAGCGTGGCTTCCGCCTGCTGATGGCCGGTTATTTCGTCTGCGGTTTCCAGGTGGTGTTCATCGGTGTGCACCTGCCGGCCTATCTGCGCGACCATGGCCTGGGCGGCCATACCGCCAGCCTGGCGCTGGCGCTGATCGGCCTGTTCAATATCTTCGGCACCATGGCGTTCGGCGAGCTGGGCAGCCGCTGGTCCAAGCCCGGCCTGCTCAGCTTCATCTACCTAGCGCGCAGCGTGGTGATCGCCATCTTCCTGCTGTTGCCGCTCAGCGGCGCGTCGGTGACGGTGTTCGCCGCGGCGATGGGCTTTTTGTGGCTGTCCACGGTGCCGCTGACCAATGGCGTGATCGCCGGCATGTTTGGCGTGCGCCATCTGGGCATGTTGTCCGGCGCGGTGTTTTTCTCGCATCAGCTGGGCAGCTTTCTCGGCGTGTGGCTGGGCGGCGTGATCTATGATCTGCGCGGCAATTACGATCTGGTATGGCTGCTGGCGATAGCGCTGGGCCTGCTGGCCGCGGCCGCCAATCTGCCGGTGCGGGAAACGCCGTCGGCCAGCTTCGCCAAGGAGAGCGCGTGAAGTCGGTGCTGCTCGCCGCTGGCGCGGCGGCGCTGCTGGCGGTGCTGACCGGCATGTATTTGCGCGCCGATTTCGTCGTCGACCTGGCCAACCGGGTGTGGACCTGTTTTGGCTGATCACGGAAGGCTAGGTTTGAGCCGGAGCGGGTTTTCTCGCGGCAAAGGCTTGCGAGCGCTGCGCATCTCGCGGAAACTGGACGTTTCGAGAACCGAGCGCCCTAGTCCGGGCGCGCGCGCCTCCACCGGATGTGTGCAATAGAGAAAGACTGGAAGCCGTGTCGGAACATCTACTTAAACAGCATCGCGACGCCATCGACAATATCGATGTCGAAATCCTCAATCTGCTGAACCAGCGCGCCAGTCACGCGCGCGAGATCGGCGAGATCAAGGGCGGCGGCATCATCTATCGGCCCGAGCGCGAGGCGCAAGTGTTGCGCCGCGTCAAGGCGCTGAATCCGGGGCCGCTGCCGGGCGAATCGGTGGCGCGCCTGTTCCGCGAGGTGATGTCCGAATGCCTGGCGCTGGAAAAACCCTTGTCCATCGCCTACCTGGGGCCGGAAGGCACGTTCAGCCAGCTGGCCACGCTCAAGCACTTCGGCCATGCCGCGCGCACCGTGGCCTGTAGCTCGATAGACGAGGCCTTCCGCCTGGTGGAGTCGCGCGGCCTGGATTACGTGGTGGCGCCGGTGGAAAACTCCACCGAAGGCGCGGTGGGCCGCACGTTGGATCTGATGGTGACCAGCCCCTTGAAGATCTGCGGCGAAGTGGTGCTGCGCATTCATCACCATCTGCTGCGCAAAACCGAAGGCATGGACGGCATCCGCCGCGTGTACGCGCATGCGCAGGCGCTGGCGCAGTGCCACGAATGGCTGAACAAGAATTTGCCGGAAGCGGTGGAGCGGGTATCGGTGGCCAGCAATGCCGAGGCGGCGCGACTGGCGGCCGAGGACGAGGGCGCGGCGGCGATCGCCGGCCAGGCCGCGGCCGAGCGCTACGCCTTGCTGAAGCTGGCGTCCAATATCGAGGACGAGCCGAACAACACCACCCGTTTCCTGGTGCTGGGCTTGCAGGATGTGGGCGCCACCGGCCAGGACCGGACCTCGGTGGTGGTGTCGGCGCCGAACCGGCCGGGGGCGGTGCACCACTTGCTGGCGCCCATCGCCGGCAACGGGGTGTCGATGAGCAAGTTCGAATCGCGGCCGTCGCGCGCCGGGCTGTGGGACTACGTGTTCTTCATCGACATGGAAGGGCATCGCGACGACGCCAATGTGCAGCAGGCGCTGGCCGGTCTGGCCGAGTGCACGTCCTTCGTCAAGGTGCTGGGGTCCTATCCGCAGGCGGTGCTCTGAGAACCTGTTCAAAGTCTGCTGCGCTTCAGCGATACGGCGTTAAAAACGAGCTCAAAATGCTCATGTACCAATTGTACATTCCGCTTTTTCGCTCGTTTTCGCCTTGTCTCGCTCTTGCTCACGAGATCGTAAATACGTTCTGAGAACCTGTTCGCGAGACTTTGAGCAGGCTCTGAGCACTGTTGACGGTCTCTGCGCGCCGTCAGGCGAGCATGGTGGGTAGCGAGGAATGAGGTTCAGGCGGGCCGCGCAGCGGCCCGCTGTGTTTTTGAAACTGATTTTTTGGGGAAACAAGAATGAAAGCGATCTGTCTGTTTTGCGGTTCCAACAAGGGCGCCAAGCCGGAGTACGAAGCGGCCGCGCGCGAGTTTGGCCGCACGCTGGCCGAGCAGGGCATCACCCTGGTTTACGGCGCAGGCAAGGTGGGGCTGATGGGCGTGGCGGCGGATGCGGCGTTGGCGGCCGGCGGCAAGGTCATCGGCGTGATCCCGGAATTTCTCAAGGCCAAGGAAGTGGCGCATACCGGGCTGACGGAAATCCATGTCACCGAAACCATGCATCAGCGCAAGGCGTTGATGGCCGAGCTGTCCGACGGCTTCGTCGCCTTGCCGGGCGGTTTCGGCACTTTCGACGAATTGTTCGAGATCCTGACCTGGGGCCAACTGTCCTTGCATGGCAAGCCGGTGGGCCTGCTGGACGCGGCCGGCTATTACCAGCCCTTGCACCGGATGATGGAGCACGCGGTGGCCGAGGGCTTCGCCCGTCCCGGCAATATGGATTTGTTCCGCATCAGCGAAGACCTGCCCACGCTGCTGGCGCAGATGCGCGCTTACCAGCCGCAAGAGGTGGCCAAATGGCTGGACCTGGCCAAGGCCTGAGCTGACGTTGAAGCTGAGATGACGAGAGAAGCGGCGGCGCAGGGCTGGCGTCGATTGAAACGGGCGCTGACCTGGCCGCTGGCCTTGCTGGCGGCCTTGATCATCCTGTTCGAGGAATACGCGTGGGACGAGCTGTCCGCGGCCTTGGGGCGGCTGGCCGCCTGGCCACCGCTGGCGGCGCTGGAGCGGCGTATCGCCAATTTGCCGCCATGGGCCGCGTTGGCGATGTTCGCGCTGCCGGCCGCCTTGTTGCTGCCGGTGAAGCTGGCGGCGCTATTCCTGATCGGGCGTGGCCACGCGCTGCTGGGCTTGCTGATCATCCTGCTGGCCAAGCTGGGCGGCACCGCGCTGGCGGCGCGGCTGTTCACGCTGACCCGGCCGGCGTTGATGCGGGTGGCCTGGTTTGTGCGGCTGTATAATGGTTTCGTTTACTGGCGCGGGCGTATTTTCGAACGCTTGCATGCTTCGGCGCCGTGGCGGCTGGCGCATGCGCTTGCCGGTTTTTTCCGGCGTGGCGCGCAACGCTCGTCATTCTGGTCGCGCATAGGCCGGCGCTTGGCTCGGCGCTGGCGCGGACGGCGATGAAGGACTTTGAACAGGATAGTGGATGATCATCATCATGAACCGGCTGGCGCCGGAAAGCGAAGTGACGGCGGTGGTGGACAAGATTCGCGCCGCGGGTCTCAGCGAGCATGTATCGCGCGGCGCGGAGCGCACCATCATCGGCGCGGTGGGCGATGAGCGCAGCCTGTCGCCGGAGATGTTCGAATCCATGCCCGGCGTGGAGCGGGCGATGCGGGTGGTGCGCGAATACCGTATCGTGTCGCGGGAAACCCATCCGCAGGACAGCGTGGTGCAGGTGCGCGGCCTGGCCTTCGGTGGCCCGGCCTGGCAGGTGATCGCCGGCCCGTCGGCGGTGGAGTCCGGCGCCCAGGTCGCCGCCGCCGCCCGGGCCGCGCGCGAAGCCGGTTGCCGCCTGCTGCATGGCGGGGTGTTCAAGCAGCATCCCAGTCCCTACGGCTTTCAGGGCCTGGGGGTCGAAGGCATCGAGCAATTGATCGCCGCCGGTCGCGCCGAAGGCCTGCCGGTGGTGTCCGAACTGGCCGATGTGCGCATGCTGGATGTATTCCTGGAGCAGGGCGTGGACGTGATCCAGATCGGTTCGCGCAGCATGCAGAATGTCGAGCTGCTGAAGGAGGTGGGGCGCTTGAACAAGCCGGTCATCCTCAAGCGCGGCGTCGCCGCGACCTTGGGCGATTGGCTGATGGCGGCCGAGTACATCGCCGCCGGCGGCAACCACAACATCGTGTTCTGCGAGCGCGGCATCCGCAGCTTTGAACCAGCCTACCGCGCCACGCTGGACGTGAGCGCGATTCCCTTGCTCAAGCGCGAGACCCATTTGCCGGTGATCGTCGATCCCAGCCATGCCGCCGGCAAGGCCTGGCTGGTGCCTGCCTTGGCCAAGGCGGCGCTGGCGGCTGGCGCCGACGGCTTGCTGCTGGACATGCATCCGCAGCCGGAGGCCGCTTTGTGCGAGGCGGATCAGGCCTTGACGCCGGCCGGGCTGGCCGCGCTGATGGCGGAGTTGCGGCCCTTGGCGCAGGCCTTGGGGCGCAGACTGTAATCTGCTTCGACGCGTCGATGCATGAAAAAAGCCGCGGACACGCGGCTTTGCTTTTTTCTGCGCCTAGCGCTCAAACCTTGTGGCGTTCGCACAGCGCGCGGAAGGCGCCCATGTATTCGTCCTGTACATAGGGTTTGAGCAGGGCCAGCACTTGCAGCACGCCGCGATGGCCGGATTCCTCGGTGATCGGCGCTTTCGGGCGCGCGGTCTGCTCGAAGGCGAACCAGAACTTCACCACTAGCCAGATATTGATGCTGACCGGCTCGATGTCCTCTTCATCCATCTGCAGCAGGCCCAGACGGATGAATTCGCGGAAGTGCTCGGCCAGGATGTTCTTCAGCTCGGTATTGACGAATTGGTGGTACTCCGACTGCATCTGCGGATTGCGCGCCAGCATGCCCGGCAGGTCATAGAACATGAAGCGGAACTGCCACATCGCCAGGAAGGCGGTGTCCAGGTAGTTGACTAGGTCGTCCACCGTCATTTCGCGGTTTTCCGGCACCGCCAGGCGCTGATTGATGAACTCGCGGTACATCAGGAATATCTGGTAGACGATCTCTTCCTTGTTGCGGAAGTGGTAGTACAGATTGCCTGGGCTGATGCCCAGGTGGGCGGCGATGTGATTGGTGGTGATGCTGCGCTCGCCCTGTTCGTTGAACAGCTTGAGGCTCTCCTGGATGATGCGGTCGTAGGTTTTGATTCGGTTTTTGCTCATGATGCGCTTGGACTGCTCAATGACATTCGCGATTCGCCATTCTAACGCATATTTGGAGTTCTTGCTCTAATTTTTTGAGCATGAAACGCCCGTCGCTTCAGGCTAGGGCGCGCTATCCTGTTCCGGGAAGCACTGCGCCAGGAAGCTGTGCAGAATGGTCTGTTCGATACGATGCCGGTCCCGCGCCGGAATCGCGATGCGCAAGATCAACTGATAGCGTTTTTCGTCCACCGGCTGCAGCGCGATGCGCGGTTCCACTGACGGAATGTCCACCAGATTGCGCTTGGCCATGTCTTCCATGTGCTGGCGCGCCACTTCCAGATGCGGCTGGCAGGATTCCAGCGCCGCCGTCATCAGCAGCCGCTCGGCGCGGATGGGCGATACGGTGTAGGCCATCGGCACATTGACGATGTGCATCACGTAATCGCCCATATAGTTTTCGCGTATCACCGGCGTGGATAGCAGCAGGCTGTTGGGAAAGGTCAGCGCCCGCCCGGTCATCTGGTGCGAGCTGTGATTGGGGCCGATTTCCATCACCGTGGTGGACAGCAGGCCGATGTCCACCACTCGGCCGCGCACGGTACCCACCTCGATGTGATCGCCCAGGCTGTAGCTGTTGGAGGTCTGGCGCACCAGTCCGCCGGACAGGCACATGATCAGCTCCTTGGTGGCCAGGATCAGCGCGGCGGCGAAGGCCAGCATCGACACCGCGATGGTTTGCAGCTCGCTGGCCCAGATCAGGCCGATGCCGGCCAGGCCGGAGACGAACAGCACATTGCGGGTGTTGACCGACCAGCGCCGCTTGGACTCGATCGCGATGCTGCTATTGGCCGCCAGCAGCCGGTCCACCACCAGGCGGATGATCAGCAGGGTGGCGACCAGGATCAGCGAGCGCGCGATCTCGTGCGAGTAGTTGTCGCGCAGATAGTTGATCAAGTCGAACAAGGTGGCTTTGGGCTCCATGGTGCGGTTTCAGTGTCAGTCGTTGAGTTTGACCGCGTGCTCCCTGGTTTCGTGGAACACGATGTCCGGCCAGCGTTCCTGGGTCAGTTGCAGATTGACGCGGTTGGGCGCCAGGTAGGCGAGGTTGCCGCCGGCGTCGGTGGCGATGTTGATTTGCAGCGCCTTGACGAATTCGTCCAGCTTCTTGCGGTCGTCGCAGCTGAACCAGCGCGCGGACCAGATGCTGGCGGATTCGAACACCGCGTCGACGCCGTATTCGGCGGCCAGGCGCGAGGCCACCACTTCGAACTGCAGCACGCCCACCGCGCCCAGGATCAGGTCGCCGCCGCTATGCGGCTTGAACACCTGCACCGCGCCTTCCTCGCCCAACTGCTGCAAGCCCTTTTGCAACTGCTTCAGCTTCAAGGGGTTTTTGATGCGCACGCCGCGGAACAGTTCCGGCGCGAAGAAGGGAATGCCGGTGAAGGTCAGTTCCTCGCCCTCGGAAAAGCTGTCGCCGATCTGGATATTGCCGTGGTTGGGGATGCCGATGATGTCGCCGGCGAACGCTTCTTCCACGATCTCGCGGTCATGCGACATGAAGGTCACCACGCTGGAGGCGGCGATGTCGCGGTTCAGGCGCAGGTGCTTCATCTTCATGCCGCGCTCGAACTTGCCGGAACACACGCGCAGGAAGGCGATGCGGTCGCGGTGCTTGGGATCCATATTGGCCTGGATCTTGAACACGAAGCCGGAGAACTTGCTCTCGGTGGGCGCGACTTCGCGCACGGTGGCGTCGCGCAGCTGCGGCGCCGGCGCCCAGTTGATCAGCGCGTCCAGGATCTCGCGCACGCCGAAGTTGTTGATGGCGGAGCCGAAGAACACCGGGGTCAGTTCGCCGGCCAGGAATTGCTCCAGGTTCCACTCATTGGACGCGCCCTTGACCAGTTCGATCTCCATGCGCAGCTGTTCCATTTCCAGCGGGAACAGTTGATCCAGACGCGGATTGTCTATGCCCTTGATCACTTCCACATCGGTGATCAGCTTTTCCGCGCCCGGCTCGAACAGGATCACCTCGTCGTTCAGCAGGCTGTAGACGCCGCGGAAGGCCTTGCCCATGCCGATGGGCCAGGTGATCGGCGCGCAGCGTATCTTCAGTACATTCTCCACTTCGTCCAGCAGTTCCAGGCTGTCGCGCACTTCGCGGTCGTACTTGTTCATGAAGGTGACGATGGGCGTGTCGCGCAGCCGGCAGACGTTCAACAGCTTGATGGTCTGTTCTTCCACGCCCTTGGCGGCGTCTATCACCATCAGCGCGCTGTCCACCGCGGTCAGCACGCGGTAGGTGTCTTCGGAGAAGTCCTGGTGGCCGGGGGTGTCCAGCAGGTTGACGGTGTGCTCGCGGTATTCGAACTGCATCACCGAGGACGCCACCGAGATGCCGCGCTGCTTCTCGATTTCCATCCAGTCTGAGGTGGCGAACTTGCCGCCTTTCTTGCCCTTGACGGTGCCGGCCATCTGAATCGCGCCGGAGAACAGCAGCAGCTTCTCGGTCAGCGTGGTTTTACCGGCGTCGGGGTGGGAGATGATGGCGAAGGTGCGGCGGTGCGACACTTCTTCGGCGATGTTGGCGAGTTCGGCGGACATGTGGATGCGTGTTGGGAATTCAATAAAGCCGGGTATTTTACCGGACTTGCCTTAAGGTGGAAGTTTTATGTTAATATTGAGAATGATTATCATTAATAAAACAAAACCGTGATGCCTTGCTCTCGCTTTTCTCTGCCTTGCCCCAATCCTATTTCCCTCGTTCAACATCCGCCGCGTTTCCGTCCCAAGGTCCTGGTCTTGAGCCTGGCCTGCCTGGCCACGCCCGCCGCCTGGGCGGAGGAGGCCGCCGGAAGGCTGGACACGGTGCACGTCAGCGCCGACGCGCCGCCCGCGCGGGTGGGCAGCAATAAGCTGAACCGCGAGGAGATCGAGCGGCCGCAGGCTCGCTCCCTGGCCGAGGTGCTGGACGCATTGCCCGGCGTCAATGCCGGCGGCTCGCCGCGCCCCGGCGGTCAGACCATCAATGTCTGGGGCTTCGATGCGGTTGAGCATGTCCCGGTTACATTGGATGGCACCGCTCAGAATTTTGATAAATACCAACAGGGCACATCATTTGTGGATCCTGAACTGTTGGGTTCGGTAGAGGTGTTGAAAGGCGGGCATTCTCCGTTCTATGGCAACGGCGCGTTTGGTGGCGTGGTCAAGGCGGAAACCAAAACAGTAAGCGAGTTGCTGTTGCCGGGTAAGTCGGTGGGTGGCTTCGCCAAGCTGTCTTATCAAGATAACGGCCATCGTTTTGGCCAGTCTTTGGCCGCTTATGCCGGCGGCGCCGGCAAGCCGCTGGATTTATTGGCTTACATCACGCACAGCCGTGGCGGCGATGGCGAGCAGGCTAATGGCCGCACCTATCATTTCTCGGGAGGCTCCCAACGTTCCGGGATGCTGAAGTTGACATGGCGGCCGGCGACTGGGCACCAGTTCAAGCTGGGCTTTGTGCAGCAAAGCGAGCAACTGAGAACGCCATGGGCGGCCCGTGGAGGCGACATCCCTGCGCCTACCGAATGGGAAATCCAAAAGCTGGGCTTGGAAGAGGCCTGGCTGAAGAAAACGGTATGGCGTGAGCAGGATGTTGACTCTGTGAGCGCCGAGTGGCGCTATGCCAGCCCGGACGTGTCGTGGCTGGATTGGCAACTGACTTATAGCCAATCCCGGCGTTTCCAGCATGATCGCCGTCCGGAAAGTGCGTGGAAGGTTGATTTTCGTAACTCTTACGGCCAGGACAGTTGGGTGACGCAACGCGACAAGACGCTGGAATTTCGTAACGTCGCCAATATAGGGGAAGGCTGGGCAAGTCAAACGATTACCACGGGGGTAAGTTGGTCGCAGAAAGATTGGGATCCCTTGTCCTATCTGGCGCCTCTGGCCAAAAACGCGGACTACAACTACGGTTGGATCAATCCATATGGCGCCTCCAAGGGCAAGGAAACCATGCGTTCCGCGTACTGGGTGCATGAGTGGCGACCACTGGAGGGGCTGAAGGTCGTGCCGTCGCTGCGTTATGACCACGTAGAACTGCAAGGGCGCCCCAATCTTGCTCCCATTTATAACGACGCATCGGCTGGGCATGACTACCGGCCAGTGAGTTATGCCGGATGGTCGCCGCGTCTGGCATTGGCTTGGCAGTTCGCGCCCGGTTGGACGATGGATGCGGCTTATGCCCATACTTGGCGAGCGCCTAATGTGGATGAGGTCTACCACGTTCAGACCTGGCGCTCCCAGCTGTCAGGCACCAGCCGTCAACTGAAGCCCGAAACTCTGAATGCTTTGCGCTTTGGGGTAAGTTTTGATGGGGAGGGCGTGCTGGCGGGAGGGGACCGGCTGTCTGCCTCTTTGGCTTGGTTCCAGCAAAACGTGCATGACAATATCTGGATGCGTCTGGGCAATAAGCGAACGGGTGATGCACCGGGTGTAGAGCCGCCGAAAGGCACGGGTTTCTACCGGAACCTACCTGGCTATGTGATTCAGGGGTTTGAACTGGATAGCCACTATCAGTGGAGTGGCTGGTTTGGCAGCCTCTCCTTGTCGGCCATGACGGGTCAGCATGCGCATAGCCTACGGGACCCCTGGGGTAAGTCCGAGCCTATGGTACAAATCCCTCCGCGCAAGGCGGTGCTGACGTTGGGGCATACCTTCCGTCAACTGGGGCTCACGGTGGGCGGGCAGGGCAAGTTTGTTCGGGCACAAGATAGGGTCCCGCAAGCGGTCAATCCTGAGGTGCTGTATGGCTTCGCCCCACAGCATGGCTATGCCTTGGCAGGGTTGTTCGCTAGCTGGCAGCCGACAGGCCGGCTTAAGGGCGTGGAGGTGAGGGCTGCGGTGGATAACCTGTTTAATCGGGAGTACACCCCCTACCTGACCGAGGGTGCCGAGGGCATGGGGCGGGCGATACGCACCAGCGTGTCCTGGCGCTTCTGATTGCTGGGAAAGGCTTGAGTCCGATTTGAGACCAGGAGGGGCCGCGCGCCCCTCCTTGCGTTACAATGGCGCTCCGAATCCCTAGCAAAGGAGCGCCTTCGTGTTCACCGGTATTGTCCAAGGCATGGCGGAAGTGGTCGCCATCACGGAGAAGCAGGACTTCCGTACTCATACGCTGCGCCTGCCGGCGGCCTTGCTGCCCGGCCTGGAGCTGGGCGCCTCGGTGGCTCATAACGGCTGCTGCCTCACCGTCACCGCCATCAACGGCGATCAAGTTTCCTTCGACCTGATGCGCGAAACCCTGCGCGTCACCAATCTGGGCCTGCTGCAAGTGGGCGACCGCGTCAATATCGAGCGCGCCGCGCGTTTCGGCGACGAAATCGGCGGCCACGCGATGTCCGGCCACATCATCTGCCTGGCCAAGGTGCTCAAGGTCATCGACCAGCCCGACAATCGCAGCGTCTGGTTCGAGCTGCCGTCCGAATACGGCAAATTCGTGTTCACCAAGGGCTATATCGGTATAGACGGCATCAGCCTGACCATAGGCGAGGTGGCGGACAACCGTTTCTGCGTGCACCTGATTCCGGAAACGCTGGAGCGCACCATCATCAAGTCGCGCAAGGTGGGCGATCTGATCAATATCGAAGTCGATCCGCAGACCCAGGCCATCGTGGAAACGGTGGAACGGGTGCTGGCCCAGCGCGGGACCGCGGCGTGAGCATGGCCGGCCGGCGCGTGCTGGCCTCCTGGAGCGGCGGCAAGGATTCCTGTCTGGCGCTGTGGCGCGCGGTGAGCGCCGGCGCCAGCCCGCAGGGCTTGCTGACCATGATGGACGAACACGGCCAGCGCTCGCGTTCGCACGGCGTGCGGCCGGAAGTGCTGGCTTTGCAGGCGGCGGCCCTGGGCCTGCCCTTGCGCGTGGGACGCGCGAGCTGGGACGGCTATGAAGCCGAGTTCATCGCCCGGCTTGGCGAGGCGCGCGCCGACGGCTGCGAGGCCGTGGTGTTCGGCGACATCGACCTGGACGCCCACCGCGAGTGGGAGGAAAAAGTCTGCGCCGCCGCCGGCGTGCAAGCCTGGCTGCCCTTGTGGCAGCAGCCGCGCGCCCAATTGGTGCGAGAATTCATCGATGCCGGCTTCAGCGCCCGCATCGTGGTGGTGAACACCCGGCTGGCGGACGCGCAATGGCTGGGCTGCGAGTTGAGCCACGAAGTGGTGGAGCGGATGCTGGCGGCGGGGTTGGACCCCTGTGCCGAAGCCGGCGAGTTTCATACCCTGGCGACGGCCGGGCCCTTGTTCGCGCGGCCATTGCGCTTGCGCGACGGCGAGATCCATCGCCATGGAGATTATGTCAGCCTGGACCTGTTGCCAGGCTGACAGCGAATTCACCGCGGGCGCCGGCCCGCGCTAAAAACAAGTGCTTACGAAGGAAAATGGAATGGCTATTTCCCCGATTCAGGACATTATCGCCGACATCAAGGCCGGCAAGATGGTGGTGCTGGTGGATGCCGAGGACCGCGAGAACGAAGGCGATCTGGTGATGGCGGCAGAGTTCGTCACCCCGGAGGCGATCAACTTCATGGCCAAGCACGGCCGCGGGCTGATCTGCCTGACGCTGACCGAAGAGCGCTGCCAGCAGTTGAACCTGCCGCTGATGGTCAGCAATAACGGCACTCCGTACAGCACCAACTTCACCGTCTCCATCGAAGCCGCCACCGGTGTGACCACCGGCATTTCCGCGGCGGATCGCGCCCGCACCGTGCAAGCGGCGGTGGCGCGGCTGGCCAAGCCGGCGGACCTGGTGCAGCCGGGTCACATCTTCCCGCTGAAGGCGCAAAAGGGCGGCGTGCTGATCCGCGCCGGCCATACCGAGGCCGGTTGCGACCTGGCGATGCTGGCCGGACTGGAGCCGGCCGGCGTGATCTGCGAGATCATGAACGACGATGGCACCATGGCGCGCTTGCCGGAGCTGCAGGCATTCGCGCGCGAGCATGATCTGAAAGTGGGCACCATCGCCGATCTGATCCAATACCGCAGCCGTACCGAGTCGCTGGTGGAAAAAGTGGGCCAGCGTCCGGTGGAAACCCCGTTCGGCTCCTTCGCGCTGCATGTGTTCCGCGACATCACCACCGGCGCCACCCATCTGGCCCTGGTCAAGGGCGAGATCCAGGCTCAGCGCGAAACCCTGGTGCGGGTGCATGAGCCCTTGTCGGTGATCGACGTGCTGGCGCCCTTGTGCAGCCAGCATTCCTGGACCGTGCCCAATGCGCTGGAAATGATAGAGGAGGCCGGCCACGGCGTGGTGGTGCTGCTGTATCGCGACGAAACCGGCGAGGCGCTGGCGCAGCGCGCGCTGGGCCTGGAGCAACAGAAACAGCGTTGGGACAGCAAGACCTTCGGCATCGGCGCGCAAATGCTCAAGGCGCTGGGCGTCGGCAAGATGAAGCTGATGACCTCGCCGGTCAGCCTGCCATCCATGACCGGTTTCGACCTGGAAGTCACCGGCTTCTGCCAGCCGGGCGCCTTCCACGTCGACGTGGAATGACCGGCCGCGCCATGGCTAAGCCCCGGGGATTGAGGTACAATCTCCGGTTTTCCGTAGTGATTCCGCCGCGAGGAACAAGATGCTTCAAGCTATCCAGCGTATAGAACCCGATCTGACGGGCAAGGGCCTGAAAATCGGTATTGTGATGGCGCGTTTCAACACCCCGGTTTGCGAAGGCCTGCGCGACGCCTGCCTGGGCGAGCTGGCCCGGCTGGGCGTGGACGCTCAAGACGTGACCCTGGCCACGGTGCCGGGCGCGCTGGAAGCGCCGCTGGTATTGCAGACCATGGCCAAGAGCGGCCGCTTCGACGCCTTGGTGGCGCTGGGAGCGGTGATCCGCGGCGAAACCTACCATTTCGAACTGGTGTCGAATGAATCCGGCGCGGGCGTGACCCGGGTCGGCCTGGACTTCGACATCCCGATCGCCAACGCGATTCTGACCACCGAAACCGATGAGCAGGCCGAAGTGCGCATGCTGGAGAAGGGTGGCGACGCCGCCCGCGTCGCGGTGGAGATGGCGAATCTGCGCAAGCGCATTTTGCGCGGCTGATCGGCTCCCGCCAAGATACCGGAGCCGGGCTTGCCCGGCTCACCGCTCTTTACAAGGAATACCGCTATGAAAACCGCCCGCCGCCGCGCTCGCGAATTTGCCATTCAGGGCATTTATGAGTGGGAGCTGAACCCGGATCGTCCGGCCTCCCTGATCGAAAAGCATCTGCGCGAGAACGAATACTTCGCCAAGGCCGATGAAGCCTTGTTCCGCGAAATCCTGTACGGCGTGCTGAAGGACGTGGGCGCGCTGTCCAAGCAGATCGGCCACTATTACGAACGCGCCGAGGACGAAGTCAGCCCGGTGGAGCGCGCGGTGCTGCTGATGGCCGCGCTGGAACTGACCCAGCATCCGGAAACCCCGTATCCGGTGATCATCAATGAAGCCATCGAGATCACCAAGACCTTCGGCGGCACCGACGGCCATAAATTCGTCAACGGCGTGCTGGACAAGCTGGCTGCCGAAGTCCGCGCCGACGAAGTGGCGTCGCAGAAGGCCCGTCGCCAGAACTGAGGCAGCGCAGCAGACGCGCTATCTGGTTAAAACACACCCGCGGCAGCGGGTGTTTTTGCATCGGACGCGCAGAAAGACCGCAATGAATGAATTTGAACTGATCCGCCGTTATTTCACCCGCCCGGCGCAGCGCGCGGTGCTGGGCGTGGGCGACGACGCCGCCATCCTGCGGCCGGCGGCGGACTGCGATCTGCATGTGTCGGTGGACATGTTGGTGCAAGACCGGCATTTCTTCGCCGACGTCGCGCCGCGGGCCTTGGGCCACAAGACGCTGGCGGTGAACTTGTCCGACATGGCGGCCATGGGCGCCGCGCCGCGCTGGGTGGTGCTGTCGCTGGCGCTGCCGGCGGCGGACGAGGCCTGGATCGCCGGTTTCGCCCAAGGTTTTTTCGAACTGGCCGAGCGCTACGGCGTGGACGTGGTCGGCGGCGATACCACGCGCGGCCCGTTGACGCTGTCGGTCACCGTCGGCGGCGAGACGCCGCGCGGCCAGGCTTTGCGCCGCGCGGCCGCGCGGCCGGGCGACGATATCTGGGTCAGCGGCGAGCTGGGCCTGGGGGCGATGGCGGTGCGCAGCCGGCTGGGCAAGATCGCGCCCTTGCCGGACGGCCTGCGCGAAGCGGCCTGGCGCAAGCTGGAATATCCGGAGCCGCGCATTGCGCTGGGCCAGGTGCTGCTGCCGCTGGCGCATGCCGCCGCCGACGTGTCGGACGGCTTGTTGTCGGACCTGGGGCACATCGCCGCCGCCTCGCAAGTGGCGGCGGAGGTTTGGGCCGACGCGCTGCCCTCGCATCCACAGGCGGAGGCGGCGCGCGGGCAATGGCTGGATTGCCTGGCCGCCGGCGGCGACGATTACGAACTGGTGTTCACCGCGCCGGCCGAGCGCCGCGCGCAGATCGAGGCCTGCGCCGCAACGGCCGGTTGCCGTCTCAGCCGCATCGGCCGCGTTGTCGCGGGTCAGGGCGTCAGCCTGCTGGACGGCGCTGGCACCATCACCAAACTGGGGAGCATCGGCTATGACCACTTCAACTGAGCGGGAAACGCTGAAACTGCAGCCGGACTGGCGTTTCGTGCTCAGCCATCCGGCCCATTTCCTGGCCTTCGGCTTCGGCAGCGGCCTGGCGCGCAAGGCGCCGGGCACTTGGGGCACGCTGGCCGCTTATCCCTTGTTCTTTGTGCTGAACGCGCTGGGGGTGCAAGGCCTGGCTTTGGCCGTGCTGTGTCTGCCCTTGTTCGTCGCCGGCATCTGGATCTGCGGCTACACCGGCAAGGCGCTGGGCGTGCACGACTACGGCGGCATCGTCTGGGACGAGATCGTCGCCATGCTGTTGGTGCTGGCGTTTACGCCGGCCACGCCGCTGGGCTGGCTGTTGGCTTTTGCGCTGTTCCGCCTGTTCGACATTCTCAAGCCCTGGCCGATACGCTGGCTGGATCGCCGCGTCGGCGGCGGCTTCGGCGTGATGGTGGACGACCTGCTCGCCGCGGCGTTCGCGCTGGCGGCGATGTGGCTGCTGCTGCGTGGCTGGCCGCTGTAGCGGGCAGCGCGGCGTGATGGAGAAAAAGGGGCGATAGCCCCTTTTTTTGCGACCGGCGGCGGGGTCCGGCTAGGCGATGTCAATGCGAGCGCGTACCATGTCAGGCTTTTTCATGCTCATGTTCTTGCCGCCGCGGCGGGGCATGGGACGGTATGGATTGAGTTTTGGAGGCCGTGCATGCGTTGGGATGGGAACCGGGAAAGCGATAATGTGGAAGATCGCCGTGGCGAAAGCGGCGGCGGGAGTGGCGGGGCGTTCGGCGTCGGCGCGGTCTTGATCGGCCTGGTGGCCTGGTTGGTGTTCGATGTCAACCCGCTGACGGTGATCAATCTGCTCAGTGAAATGGAACCGTCGGCCCAGCAGCAAGCCCCGGCCAGAGCGAGTGCGCCGGACGACCGCGACGCCAAGTTCATCCGCGTGATGCTGGCGGATACTGAGGACGTGTGGCGGCCCTTGTTCCAGGCGCAAGGTCAGCGTTACCAGCCACCCAAGCTGGTGATGTTCACAGCGGCGACACCGACGGCCTGCGGCCGCGGCGACGCGGCCATCGGTCCGTTCTACTGTCCCGGCGACGAGAAAATCTATATCGACCTGTCCTTCTTCCATACCCTGGGCCGGGAGTTGGGCGCGCCGGGCGAGTTCGCCCAGGCTTATGTGATCGCGCACGAGGTGGGGCATCATGTGCAGCATCAGCTCGGCATTTCCGCCAAGGTGGACGAGGAAATGGCGCGCAGCGGCAAGAGCCGCGCCAATGCCTTGTCGGTGCGGCTGGAGTTGCAGGCGGACTGTCTGGCCGGGGTATGGGGGCATCATGCCGATCAGGCGCGGCAAATCCTGGAGCAGGGCGACTTGGAGCAGGCGATGAACGCGGCGGCCAAGATTGGCGACGATGCCTTGCAGCGTTCGGCTGGGCGCGAGGTGGTGCCGGATTCCTTTACCCACGGCAGCGGCGAGCAGCGCGTGCGCTGGTTCCGCCGCGGCTTCGACAGCGGCGACATGGCGCAGTGCGATACCTTCCGCGCGCGGCGGCTGTAACAAGGAAATGAAAAAAGGGGCCGTTGGCCCCTTTTGTCATGCTTGTCGCCGAACTAGCGCACCACCACGGTGCAGGTGGTGCCCGCCACCAGCAGCTGTCCGGCCGGCAAGGCGTCCAGCTCGATGCGCACCGGCACTCGCTGCGCCAGGCGCACCCAGTTGAAAGTGGGATTGACGTCGGCCAGCAGTTCGCGGCCGGTGCCGGCGTCGCGGTCGGTGATGCCGCGGGCGATGCTGGCGACGTGGCCGCGCAGCGTGGGACCGCCGCTGAGCAGGGTGATGTCCACCTTGGCGCCGGGCTTGAGCAGCGGCAGCTTGGTTTCCTCGAAATAGCCTTCCACGCGGTAGGAATTGCGGTCTATCAGCGCCAGCTTGGGCGCCCCGACGGCGGCGAAGTCGCCGACGTGGACATTGAGATTAGTGACGAAGCCATCCACCGGCGCGCGCACCACGGTGCGTTCCAGATTGAGTTGGGCCAGATCGCGCGCGGCCAGCGCCGCCTGGTATTGGGAACCGGCGGCGGCGGCGGCGTAGGCCGCGGTTTCGCGGTTTTCCGCCGAGACCACCGCGCTATCCAGGCCGTTGCGGCGCGCGGCCTCCTGGCCACGGCGATTCTTCTCGGTGCGCTGGCCGGCCAGCGCGGCCTCGGCCTGGGTCAGCGCCGCGGCGTAGCGGGCGCGGTCCACCACGAAGAGCACATCGCCCTTGCGCACCGGCTGGTTGTCCTTGACCGCCACCTGGGTGACCAGGCCGGCGACGTCGGCGGACAGGGTGATCACGTCGGCGCGCACGCGGCCGTCGCGGGTCCATGGCGAGTGCATGTAATGATCCCATAGCGCCTTGCCCAGCCAGATGGCGAGCGCCAGCAGCAGCAAGGTGATCAGGTAGCGGATGAGGGTGTTTATTCGCATATTGATTATCCGGTTTGGTATTTCAGGGTGGGCCGGAGGCGCACTCAATAAAGCAGCAAGGCCAGGCTGCTGAACACGCAGATCAGCAGGCTGAGGCGGAACAAGGCCGGGTGCCAGACCCGGCGGTAGAGTCCGGCCCGGCCCAGCAGCCAGTCCAGCCCGGCCTGGCACAGCAGGCTGAACAGGAACAAGGGCAGCAGGGTGGGGATCAGGATGCCGAACACGGCGATTTCACGAGTCATGGTCGTTTCCTTCCGCGGCTTGTTCGGCCACGTCCAGCAATGAGGTATGGATCAGGTGCAGATCGGCCAGCGCGCGCTGAATCCGCGTGGCGCGGTCGGCGTCGGCCAGCGCCAGGTGGACGCGCAACACCGGTCCGGCCGCGCGCATGGTGGCGATGGCCTGCTGCAGCCGCTCCGGCGACGGCGCGGCGAAATAGCGCGCCAGCTGCGCCACCGTGTGCTCCAGATCGGCGCGCAACTGCGGCGATGGCGATTCCGCGGTCAGGGTGCGCAGATTGATCACCGCCAGGCCCAGTTCCAGCAGGGTGATGGCCTGGGCGGTGATGGTCTGTTTCAACTCGGTCTGGGCCGGGCTCAGCGTGTTCAGCAGATTGAGCAGGTCGCGGATGCGGTTCTCGTAACGCTGCTTCAGGTGCGGCAGCTTGGCGTCGCAGGCGCGGCGCGCCTCGCGCCACAGCGCCGCCGCGATGTGGCGCGGCGAGCCCATGGTGTGTTCGGGCAGCACCAGCTGAAAGAAAGCCGCCGCCAGCGCCAGCCCCAGGATGCGGGAGATGCTGTTGTTGAGGAAGGCGACGATGTCGTAATTCATCTGGTTCTGCGGATTGATCGCATTGGCCAGCACGATGGTCATGCCGGCGCCGATGCCGGCGTATTTGGGCAGGCATTTCAGATAACTGCCCAGCGCCAGAAAGGGCAGCAGGCCCAGCACCAGCATCGGGAAGCCATTGCCCTGGCTCAGCAGCCAGAACAGGCTGATATAGGCCAGCGGCGTGCCCAGCGCGAAGCCGGTCAGGAATTGCTTGACCATCAGCACCGGCCGCGGCGAGGAGGCGGCCAGGCCGCAGAGCACCGTGGCCAACAGCACCGCTTCCAGCGCGCTGGGCCAGGCCAGCCAATACCAGGCGATGGACAGGGTGCCCAGCGTCAGCGCCGCGCGCACGCCGCCGGCTATGGCCACCGGCAGCGGCGTGCCCGGCACATAGGCGGCCAGCGCGCTGATCTGCTGCGGCGTCTTGCTGGCGAAGCCGTGGTAGACGCCGACGAAGGCGTGCATTTCCTCGATGAAGCGGGTCAGCAGTTCGGTGGCGGTGTCGAAGTCTATGCGCCAGTGTTCCGCCTGTTCGCCGCCAGGCAGCTTTTCGCGCGCGGCGTCGATGCGGCGCGGCCAGTCAGCGCGCAGCCGGCCCAGCTGGACCACGGTGTCCTGCGCCTCGGCGGCGTTGCGCGCCGGGCCGTCGGCGTCGCTGAGCACGGCGGCCACCTCGGCGAACAGCGGCAGCAGCAGGCCGGGCAAGGGCGAATCCGTATCTCGGCGCAGCCGCTCCATTTGCCGGTGCAGGGTGTGGAAGGTGGTCAGCGCGGCCATGAAGGTGGCGTTGAAGGCGTGCAGCTGATTGCTGCGCGAACGCACATTGCCGGCCTCGAAGAAGGCGGTGGCGCGGCCGGCTTCCAGCGCGGCGATGTCGGCGGCGAACTTGAGCTGGGCCTGTTCCATGTCGCGGGCGTGCAGCTTCTGCGCCAGCGCGTCCTGGCACAGCAGGATGAAGCGCAGATAGCGGCCGCGCACATTGCTGACCACCTGCTCGGCCTGATAGCGCGGAAACACGATGTCGTAGACCACCGCGCTGCAGATCAGGCCCAGCGAGATTTCCGAGGCCCGGGTCACCGCCAGGTCGAACACCGCCAGCGGGCGATCTATCGCCGGCAACGCGATGATGCAGGCGGTGTAGCCGGCCAGCACGAAACCGTAGGAGCGCGAGTTGCGGTACAGGGTGGCGCAGCCGGCGCACAGTCCTATCCATAGCGACAGCGCCGCCAGCAGCAAGACCGGCTGCGAGGCCAGCATGCCGACCAGGATCAAGGCCGCCGCGCAGCCGGCCAGCGTGCCGAGCAGCCGGTAAAATCCTTTCTCCAGCACCAGGCCGCTTTGCGGCGAGCTGACGATGAGCACGGTGAGCAGCGCGGTGCCTGGCGAGTCGAAGCCCAGGCGGAAGGCCAGCCACAGCGCGGCGAAGCCGGCCAGCAGCGTCTTGAGGACAAAGATCCAGCGCTCGCCCTCCAGCCGCAGCCAATCACGGCTGGCGCCGCGCAGCGCCTGGCCCAGCAGCCGATGCCAGGCGGCGAGGCTAGCTGTGTTCATCGCTAGGCTCCGCCCGGTTCAGATTGCTGAGCTGGCGCAGGTAGTACTGCTCCTGCTGCTGCATCTCCTCGGCGCTGAAGCCGTCGAAGGTATTGCGCAGATTGCCCCAGACATCGGGCAGCAGCCGGCGTATGCATTCGCGTCCGGCGTCGTTGAGCGTCACCGTCACCGCGCGGCGATCGTCGCTGAGGCTGCCGCGGCGGATCAGGCCCTGCTTCTCCAGATCGTTGCAGATACGGGTCATATTGGCCGGTTTCTGCGAACAGGTTTCCGCCAGCGTGCCCGGCGTCATGGTTTCCTGTTCCGAGCCGTAGAGCACCGCCAGCACCAGATAGCTGCTTTCGGTCAGGCCATGCTTGCGCAGCGCGGCATTGGTCAGGTCCTGTATCCGTTTTTGCACATGGTAGTTCAGCCGTGTCAGCGTCAGCAGTTGCAGCGGGAATTCCGGGATTCTGGCCTTGACGCGCTGCAGGCGCTTGCTGGTTTCTTCGAAACGACTCATTGCGTGGCTCCGTTTTCGCTTGGGCTCAGGGTTTCAATGCCGCCGCCCAGCGCCGCCATCAGCGCGGCGTAACCATCCAGCCGCTGCGCCTGGGCCTGCGCTTGCTTCTGCCGCGCGGACAGTTGGCTCAGCCGCAGTTGCCGCACCGGGCTTTGGTCGCTGAGGCCGGCGCGATAGCTTTGCTCCGCCAGCGCCAGTTCGCGGTTGGCGGCGGCTAGCGCGCGATCGGCCTGTTCGGCCTGCTTGACCGTGGACTGGACATGGGCGATGGCGCTGGCGGTTTCGCTCAAGGCGTTGATCAATGTGGCGTTATAGCTTTCCACCGCCTGATCGTAGGCGGCGGTCTGGGCGCGCAGCTGGCCGCGCAGGCGGCCGCCTTCGAAGATAGGCAGGCTGATCGCCGGCGCGAAGCCGCGCAGCGCGGTGGCGGGGGAGATCAGATTGGCGAAGCCGATTCCCTGGTAGCCGGCGAAGGCGCTCAGATTGATATTGGGGTAGAAGGCGGCGCGGGCGACCTTGATGCGAGCGGCCTCGGCCTCCACCCGCCAGCGCTGCGCGCTCAGGTCCGGGCGCCGGCCCAGCAACTGGGCAGGAATGGTGGCCAGCGAGCTCAGCGGCTGTGCCAGGCTCAGCGTCGGGCGGCGCAGCCGGCCGGCGGCCTCCGGCGGCTGGCCGCTGAGAGCGGCCAACTGATTGCCCAGCGTGGCGATGCGTTCGTCTATCTGTTCGACTTGGGTGCGGCTGGGCGGTAGTCGGCCTTGCTGCTGCACCACTTCCGGTTCCGCCGCCAGCCCGGCGGCCTTGCGGCGCCGGCTGAGCTCCAGCAACGCCTGTTGCTGTTGCAGCGCGGCCGCGGCCAAGTCTTTTTGCTGGTATTGCTCGGCCAGTTGCAGATAGCCGCGCACGATCGCGGTTTCCAGGTTCAAGGCGCTGATCCTGGCGTCGGCCGCCGCCACCTGGGCATCGTTGAGCGAGGCGGTCAGCGCTTCGCGCTCACGCCCCCACAGGTCCAGGTCGTAGCTGACGCTGACCGTGGCGCGGGTCTGCCAGTCGTAGTTGCCATTGCCGATAGGCGATACCAGATTGTCCTCGGCGTGCAGCTGCCGTGTGCTCTGTCCTTGCGCGTTGACCTGGGGCAGCGTCGCGGCGGCGCTGACGTCGCTCAGCGCTTGCGCCTGGCGCAGCCGCGCGGCGGCGCCGCGCAGACCCGGATTGTCGCGCAAAGCCTGGCGGATCAGCGCTTCCAGTTGTGGGTCCCGCCACTGCCGCCACCACTCGGCGGCGGGCACGCCCGCCCATTCGGCAGGCGGAGCGGCGTGCAGTAGCGTGGATTGCGGCGCAACGGCATCCATGCCGGCGCAAGCGCTGAGCATGAGTGTCGCGGCCAGGGCGGCTACGGGGGCGGGAGCTAAGAACTTCATCTGGGGCTTTCTGGTATCACATCCGGTATATTTTATTTGTTGATATTACATTTGTAAAATACTATCCGCGCTTTGAAACAGCTCTATGACGAAGGAATTCTTGCTTCATCGCTGGCTGATCCAAATCAAGCGCATGTCATTAAGAATGGTCAACTAGATAATGACGAGTGTATTATTTGCTATTTGCTTATAAACACGGCAGACAAAACCGGATTCCGCCGCGCGGCGGAAGCGGCCTGCCTAGTCCTTGCGTCGATATTTTTGGAGACATCATGCCAGCCGGTCTTTCCTTGAAGCAGCGTCTGCTGTTCTTGATTTGTAGCGTGATTGCGCTGACTTGCCTATTGGGTGGCCTGGTGCTGCGCAGCATGCACCAACAGATGATGACGGATCGTCAGGAACTGATCCGCGGACAAGTGGAGAACGCGCTCAGCCTGGTGGCCAGCTACGAGGAGCGGGCGGCCGCCGGCGCGCTGCCGGAGGCGGAGGCACAGCGCCAGGCGTTGCTGGCGCTGACCCGGCTGCGTTTCGCCGGCAAGGAGTACTTCTTTACTCTGAACAAGGATCTGGTCTGGCTCGCGCACGGCGTCAATCCCAAGCTGATAGGCAAGGATATGCACGCGGTGAAGGATTCCGACGGCAACAGCCTGGGCGCTACTTTCGACCGCACGCTGCGCGATGGGCGCGGCCGCGGCTTCGCCGAGTTCGTCTGGGATAAGCCGGGCTCGGCCGAACCGCAGCCCAAGCTGGCTTACCTGCAAGCCAGCCCGCGTTGGGGCTGGGTGGTGGGCACCGGCCTGTACATGGACGATGTGTGGGCGGCCTTGCGCGGGCAGTTGCTGAGCGTGGCGGCCCAAGTGCTGCTGATCGCCGCGGTATGCGGCGGGCTGGGCTGGTGGTTGTTCCGCAGCGTGACGCGGCAGCTGGGCGCCGAACCGGCGCGCGCGGCCGAAGTGGTGCGCCAGATCGCCGGTGGCCGGCTGGACGCGGCGGTGCCGGTCAGCGCTGGCGACGAGGACAGCCTGATGGCCAATATCGCGCATATGCAGCGGGCGCTGCGGCAGATGATAGCCGACATCGTGGCCAGCGCCGGCGAACTGGGGCGCTTGAGCGGGGAAGTGGTGGCCGGCGCGCAGGCGGTGGCGGACAACTCGCACCAGCAAAGCGAGAGCGCCACGTCGATGGCGGCGTCTATCGAGGAACTGACGGTCAGCATCAACCATATTTCCCAATACGCCCAGGACGCGCGCGAGGTATCGCAGCGCTCCGGCAGCCTGTCCGACCAGGGCGGCGAGGTGATCGCCAAGGCCGTGGCCGAGATGAAGGGCATCAGCGATACCGTGGATCTGACCGCCGGCGCGATTTCCGCGCTGGCGGACAAGACCGCCACCATTTCCAGCATCATGCAGGTGATCAAGGACATCGCCGATCAGACCAATCTGCTGGCCTTGAACGCGGCGATCGAGGCGGCGCGCGCCGGCGAGACCGGGCGCGGCTTCGCGGTGGTGGCCGACGAGGTGCGCAAGCTGTCCGAGCGCACCGCGCAAGCCACCGAGGAAATCGCCGGCATGATAGACGAGATCCAGCTCAGCTCCGATCAGTCGCGCGCCAATATGAGCCAGACCGTGGAGCGGGTGCGCACCGGCTTGGCGCTGGCGGAACAGGGCGGCGAAATGATCCAGCAGATACGCGGCAGCGCCGGCCAGGTGGTGCAAGTGGTGCGCGATATCTCCCATGCGCTGCAGGAGCAGGGCGTGGCCAGTCAGGACATCGCCCGTCACGTGGAGCAGATCGCCCAGGTGGCGGCCGGCAACGCCACCGCGGCGACCCAGGCGTCCAGCGGCATCCAGAGCATGGACGAAGTGACTGGTGGCCTGCGGCAGACGGTGGCCGGTTTTCAGGTATAGGCGTCGCTGCTTTCAATGTCCTTTTCCATGCATCCCGCCGACGCGCGGCAGACTTTGAACAGGTTTTTAGAAGAACTCGTCCAGTAGTTGGTAGAAGGCGATGCGACTCGGGTCCGGCTGGATGCCGTAACGCAGCAGGAAGGGCGAGACCCAGCGCGGGCCGAGTTCAGTGGCGATGTCGCGCGCAGCCAGCGCCAGGTCCTGGTGGCGGTCGGCCACGCCCAGGCGGCCGCAGTCGATGAAGCCGCTGAAGCGGCCGTCCTCGGCCAGCAGATTCGGCAGGCAGGCGTCGCCGTGAGTGAGGACCAGATCCTCGCGCTGCGGGCGGCTGGCCAGTAATTGCGCGAATACCGCCGCCGGCGTCTGGCCCAGCCGTTCTTCGTCGAAGTCCTCGGCGTCGACGCAGCCGGCCTCCAGTCGTTGCCGGGCCGCAGCGATGCGCGCGTCGGCGCGATGGTCGAAGGGGCAGCCGGCGACGGGTAGGCGGTGCAGGCTCAGCAGCGCGTCGGCGATGATGCGCACCGTCGCCTCCGGCTCCAGCCCGCAATCCAGCAGATTCTTGCCCGGCACCGCGCTCAGCAGCGCCCAGTCACGGCCGGCGCAGCGCGTCGCGTCCAGCACTTGCGGGCAGGGCAGGCCGTTGTCGGCCAGCCAGCGCAGCCGGGCGATCTCGCCGTCCAGCTCCGCCAGCGGCCCGGCCGCTTCGGTTTTGGCGAATAGCGCGGGTTGGCCCGGCGCTTGCAGCCGGAACACCGCGGCATTGGAGTCGCCGTCGTTCTGCCGGGTCCAGGCGTAGCCGTCCAGCCGCTCCCGCCAGGCGGCGGGAGGGCTCAGAGTGTTGTCCTGTTGTGTCATCGTGTTCCTGTCGGGCGATGGCCCGGTTTTTTTTAACGGAAGTGTGCGCGCGGCGATAGGGGCGAACCCGGTTTGCCGCTACAATACCGCCTCGTTGAATAGACACCAACCCGTACTGGAATTCAAGATGTTGCGCATTACCGAATTGAAACTGCCGCTGGACCACGCTCCGGAGGCTTTGAACACCGCGATCGCCGCCTACCTGGGCGTGGCGGAGTCGCAGATCCGCGAAGTCTTGGTCTTCAAGCGCAGCTACGACGCGCGCAAGGGCATGATGAATCTGGCCTATATCGTCGATATCGACGTGGCCGACGAGGCCAGGCTGTTGACGCGCTTCAAGTCCGATCCGCATGTGATGGAGACTCCGGACACCAATTACCATTTCGTCGGTCAGGCGCCGGAAAACCTGGAGCGCCGCCCGGTGGTGGTCGGTTTCGGTCCCTGTGGCATCTTCGCCGCGCTGCTGCTGGCGCAGATGGGCTTCAAGCCCATCGTGCTGGAGCGCGGCAAGAAAGTGCGCGAGCGCACCAAGGACACCTGGGGCCTGTGGCGCAAGAATGTGCTGAACCCGGAGTCCAATGTGCAGTTCGGCGAAGGCGGCGCCGGCACCTTCTCCGACGGCAAGCTGTACAGCCAGATCAAGGATCCGCGTCATCTCGGCCGCAAAGTGCTGACCGAGTTCGTCAAGGCCGGCGCGCCGGAGGAAATCCTCTATGTCGCCAAGCCGCATATCGGCACTTTCCGCCTGGTGAGCATGGTGGAGAAAATGCGTGCCGAGATCGAGGCGCTGGGCGGCGAGATCCGTTTCCAGCAGCGCGTTGTCGACATTCATCTTGAAGACGGGCCGGACGGCCGCAAGGTGGCGCGCGGCCTGACCCTGGCCGGCGGTGAGCAGATCCGCGCCGACCATATCGTGCTGGCGCTGGGCCACAGCGCGCGCGACACCTTTGAAATGCTGCACGGCCACGGCGTGTTCATGGAGGCCAAGCCGTTCTCGGTGGGCTTCCGCATCGAGCACCCGCAAACGCTGATCGACAAGGCGCGCTGGGGCAAGTACGCCGGCCATCCGCTATTGGGCGCGGCGGATTACAAGCTGGTGCACCACGCCGCCAACGGCCGCGCGGTATACAGCTTCTGCATGTGCCCGGGCGGCCAGGTGGTGGCCGCCACCTCGGAAGAAGGCCGGGTGGTGACCAATGGCATGAGCCAGTATTCGCGCGCCGAGCGCAATGCCAACTCCGGCCTGGTGGTCAGCATCAATCCGAACGACTACCCAGGCGGCCCGCTGGCCGGCATCGCTTTCCAGCGTGAGTTGGAAAGCCGCGCCTATGTGCTGGGCGGCGGCACTTACGAAGCGCCGGCGCAACTGGTCGGCGATTTCCTGGCCGGCAAGCCGTCAAGCGGGGTCGGTTCGGTGGAACCGTCCTATCAGCCTGGCGTGCATTGGACCGACCTGGCGGCGGCCTTGCCGGATTATTGCATCGAGGCGATGCGCGAGGCCTTGCCGGCCTTCGGCAAGAAAATACGCGGCTACGATATGCACGACGCGGTGCTGACCGGGGTGGAAACCCGCACCAGCGCGCCATTGCGCATCACTCGCGGCGAGGATTGCCAGAGTCTGAACGTGCGTGGCCTGTATCCGGCCGGCGAAGGCGCCGGCTATGCCGGCGGGATCCTGTCCGCCGGCGTCGACGGCATCAAGGTGGCGGAAGCGGTGGCGCAGGCGGTGCAGGCCGAGCGCCATAAAGCCTGAGTTAGTCCAGGATCATCCCGCGCGCAGCTAGCTCATTAATGCGCGCGAACGGCCCGCTTGCGCGGGCCGTTGCTTTATGTGGCGATGGAGAAGAAAGCGCGCTCAGGCATTTTGAGCGGACCGGGCCGGCCGTCTGGGCCAGGACCATAAGGGCGGAGCGCCTTCCGGCCGACGCCGCTCCAGCAGCAGCCACAGGCTTATCGCCGCCATCAAGGGCAGATGGCCGCCACCGCCGAGCAGCGGCGGCAGCATCCAGGCCCAGCAAGCGCCGACGCACCAGACGCCGCCGGCGAGGCCGCTACGCAGCGCGGACCAGGCGGCCGGCCAACCGAACGGGGATAGCCGCGGTTGGCGGTGGCAGGCCCGCAGGCTGTAGAGCCGCGGCGGCGCAGCCTGCCAGAGCCAGGCGATGGCGCAGGCGGCGGCGAAGGCCTGCCACGGCGCGACGCTGAAGGTCAGCAGCGCCAGGCCCAGCAAGTGCAGCGGCAGGCCGGCGGCGAGCCAGGGCAGCAGATAGCCGCAGCAATACAGCGCCAGCGCCAGCGCGCGCTTGCGCGCCAGGCTGCGCAGCCACAGCTGCCGCAGCGGATCGGCCAGCAGCGGCGCCATCATCGCCAGCAGCATCAGCAGCCAGGACGGCAGCCATTGCATCGGCGGATTGAGCCACAGCGTGGCCAGCAGCGCGTCCCAGCCGCCGCCGGGGCGCTCCAGGACCCAGGCGCCGCAATAGCCCGGCGCGGCCAGCCGCCGCTCCAGCGCGAGCAGGCCGAGCCAGCCCAGCAGGCTGGCGCACAGCAGCGGCCAGGGCGTGTCGCGCAGCGCGGCGAGCAGGGTCTTGAGCGGCATCGGGCGTCAAGCGCTATTGGCCATGGCGGTAGACGCTGATGCGGCCTATCGTCACCTCGTCGTCGTCCTCGATATCGGACACCGGCACCAGTTGCACTTCCATCGGCGCCGTGTCCAGCGTCTGGCTCTGGCACATGCGATCGACGATGTCGGTGATCTCCAGCACCTGGCTGACGCCATTGCCGCCATGTTCGGCCTGCGAAGCCTTGCGCGCGCCGAACAGGGCGATGGTGCCGGCCAGGTTCTGCGGGTATTGCGCCGGATCGGCGCCCGGGGGCAGGCCGACGTAGACGTTGAAGGTGCCGCCGTCCACCTTGCAGCGGATGTTTTCCAGGCTGAGGAAGACCCGGTCCGGCTCTTGCGGCGGCGCGGCGTTCTGCGGCGCCTGCAGCTGGCGGGTGGCGGCCTGGCTGGCCTGGAAGCTGCTCAGCACCTTGTTCTTGGCGCCGCTGTCCAACTGCATCTGCGCGTGGACGGTGTTGTTGCTCAGCTTGATCGCCGCGGTGTTGGCACCCAGCAGCTCGGTTTTCGGATTGTTCGCCATGGTGCTTGCCGCCGCGATATCGGGATGGACCGCCGCCAGCGTCTGCATGCGCTGCGCGACGCGGCTGGCGCCGCCAAGGGGGTCAGATACGTCCTGATAAACGTAGTTCAGATTCGGCGCCTGGGTGTTGAGCACATCCTTGGCGACGAAGGTGTAGCCGCTGCCGCTGGGACGCGGCATCGCGAACTTGCGGTTGACCGGGCCTTCCAGCCAATTATCGCTGCCGGGGTTCTGATGGCCGGGGTTGCGGTTCAGCCATACCTGCCATAGCCGGTCGATATTGGAGTGATGGATCCAGAACACCGGGTCCAGGCCGGCCAGGTCCGGGTCCGACATCAGGCCGTTGCGGCCGCCGATATTGGTGTGCACCGGATTGTGCGGCAGGTTTTCCAGGCCGCCGCTATTGCCGCCGCCATGCCAGAACGGCGTTTGCGGCCCGCCGTAGCCCGGCGGGATGCCGTTGGCGGTGCCGATGAATTGCGCGTCCTTCAAGGCGGTGAGCTGCACGGTTTCCGGGCGCAGCGTGATGTGGTTGGGCTGATTGTTCCAGCCATAGCGCTGCGCCAGCCATAATGGATTGGCGCTGCCGTCCGGCAAGGTCTTGGACTGGAAACAGGTGGGTAGGTCGCGCGCCTTGGCATTGGCGCTGTCGCTGTAGTTCCAGTAGGGCAAGGCCCAGTCGGCGGGGCCGCCGAGCTTGACGATTTCGGCCTGCACGATGGCCTCGAAGGCGGCCAGATAGCCTCGGTGCCAAGGCATGAAATACCAACTCTGGTGCTGGCATTGCCGCCAATAGGTGTTTTGATCTGCCGGGCTGGGCAGCGCTTCGCCGGCTTGCAAATAGCCGTGCTGCTGCCAAAGCTGGGAGTCGAAGCCGTGGATGGCGGCCAGATAGCGCCAGCTGGTCGGATCCTTGATCGGCCGTTTCTGCAT
The DNA here is from genome assembly GCF_041912965.1 of Chromobacterium sp. Lineage (NCBI taxonomy): Bacteria > Pseudomonadati > Pseudomonadota > Betaproteobacteria > Neisseriales > Chromobacteriaceae > Chromobacterium > Chromobacterium sp. The sequence goes on from NZ_JAYSGF010000007.1 coordinate 132,256, forward strand.
TTCCCTGACCGCGCGCGCGTACCACAGCACGATGGGATCCCAGGGATTGCTCATTTTCAAGATGTCTTTGCGAACGCGAACCATGTCGCTCTCCTCGATGCGGACGCCGTTCGGGGCGGTCATGGCGGGAGTGGCATGGCCGGAGCGGAGGCGGTGTATTCGGATTAGCAAAGCATGGCTGGTTCGAACTGTCCTAAAGTACGGTTTTTGCCTGGTGGGAACTACTTATTGAAAGTGTTTTATTTTGAATTATAGCGATTAGTTTGAGTGATGAATTTAAAGTCCTCGCCGGACGCGCGCGCGGCGGGCTGGTATCCTTGCCGGGTTTGGATGGAAAGCGCAGACATGAAGCGATGGCATTTTCTCTGGTGCGGCTGGCTGGCCTTGTGGCTGGTCTTGCCGGCGCTGGCGGCGCCGGCCTATGGGCCCTTGTACTCTTTCAGCAAGCAGGGCCGCGTGCATTATCTGTACGGCACCATGCACGTGGGTCGAGCCGGCACGGACACGCCGGACTGGGGGCTGAGCCAGGCGATGGCGCGGAGCGAGGCCTTGGTGCTGGAACTGGATGTCGACGCGCCGGGAGCGCCGGCCGAGGTGTTGGCGCTGGCGCGGCAAGGCGCGGCCAGACAGTGGCGGCAGCTGGGTCCGGACAGTCGGCGTTTGCTGCTGGCTCAGTTGCAGCGCACCGGTGTCGAGCCTGATCAGGCGCGGAGCCTGGCTCCGGCGATGTGGCTGATGCAGTTGACGCTGAACGAGTACCAGCGGCTGGGTCAGGCGACGCAGGAGGGTAGCGAGACGATGTTGCTGCAGATGGCGCGCCGAGAGCAGCGCCCCTTGCTGGCGTTGGAGACGACCGGCGAGCAGGGGCGCATGCTGTTCGAGATGCCGGCGGCGGCTCTGCGTGAATGGGTGCGGCAGACCGCAGAATGGCAGGATAAGCCGGAGGCGGAGCGGTATTATCGCGACTTGATCGCCGCCTGGGAGCGCGGAGACCTGCCTGCCTTGCAGTCCATGGTGGCCTTGCCCGGCTATCCGCGGCTCAGCGCCTGGACCCAGCGCGAGATGCTGGACCGCCGCAACCAGGCGATGGCGCGCCGCATCGACGAGATGGCGGCGTCGCGGCGCTTGCTGGTGGCGGTGGGAGCGCTACACCTGGCCGGGCCTCAGGGCCTGGTCAAGCTGCTGCGGCAGCGCGGCTACCAGGTGACAGTGGCGCCGCGCGCGCCGTGAGCGTGCGCTAGAACCTGTTCAAAGTCTGCTGCGCTTCGGCGATACGGCGTTGAAAACAACTTCGAAATGCTCATGTACCGCTTGTACATTCCGCTTTCTCAGCCGTTTTCGCCTTGTCTCGCTCTTGCTCGCTAGAGCTTGAACGGGCTCTTAGCTCGCGTCCTTGAGATTCTTGGGCCCGAAAGCGCCTGGCAGCAGCACGTTCAGCGTGGTGTCTATGCTGTCCTCGCCGTCACAGATCGCGCGCACATGCATGCCGGGGCCGAACTCGTTCAGCACCTGGCGGCAGGCGCCGCACGGCGGCGTGGGCGTGGCGGTGGGGGTGTAGATGCACACCGCCAGCACCTCCTGGATGCCGTGGTTGGCGCGCGCGGCGTAGACCGCGGTGCGCTCGGCGCAGTTGGTCAGACCGTAGGAGGCATTCTCCACATTGCAGCCGATGTGGATCTTGCCGGCGCCGTCGAGGATGGCGGCGCCGACGGCGAATTTGCTGTAAGGGACATAGGCTTGGCGCGCGGCCAGGCGGGCGGCCATTTCCAACTCGGCCCACTGCTCGTTATTGGGGGTGTTGCCGGTCATATTGCCTCCATTGCGGTTGGCGTGGCATGTTGCGCCGCGCGCGGGGCGGCTGTCAATATGCGGCCGCGCGCTCTTCAGTACAGCAGACGACGGCCGCGTGGCGCAAGCCGCGCCGACTGATCATTGCCGCAGGTGTTGCCGGCAATGCCGCTGCATCGCGTCGGCCAGCGCCTGCGACAATTCGGATTCCACCCGCCAGTGGTGCCAGTACAGCGGGATATCCAGGTGCTGCTGCGGGAACAGGTCGATCAGCCGGCCGGCGGTCATGTCGTCTTCCAGCATCAGCTCCGGCAGCAGGCTGTAAGCCAGGCCCTGGCGCGTCACTTCGACAAAGCCCTGCGGCGTGGGCACGGTCAGGTAGGGAAAGCTGCCGTGGTAGGCGGCGGTGTGCTGCAGGAACTGGCGATGAACGTCATCCTTGCGGCTGTACAAAATGGTGGGCGCGGCGGCCAGCGCCGCCTCGCTGATGCCGGCCGGAAAATAGCGCTGGGCGAAGCCGCGGGTGGCGACGCACAGATAGCGCATTTGGCCCAGGAACAGGCTGTCCCCGCCCTGTATCGGCTGCGGTCGGGTGCTGACGCAACCTATCACATGGCCGGAACGCATCAGTTCATGGGTGTAATCCTGATCGTCCACCATGATGTCCAGCAATACCGGCTGGCTGTCCAGTACCGGCTGCACCGCCTGCAGAAACCAGGTGGCTAGGCTGTCGGCGTTGACGGCGATGGCCAAGGTGGTGAACTCCGGCCGCGGCCCGCTGGGCAGCAGGGTGTTCATCAGTTGGTTTTCCATCAGGCTGATCTGGCGGAAGTATTGCAGCAACTGACGGCCGGCCTCGGTGGGCTCGGCCGGAATGGTCCGGGTCAGCACCGGCTGGCCCAGTTGTTCTTCCAGTTGGCGGATGCGCTGGGAGATCGCGGATTGGGTGAGAAACAGCTTTTTGGCGGCTTTGTCGAAGCCGCCGGTTTCGGCGACGGCCGATAAGGTTTCCAGTTGTTTCGGATCAAGCATGTTTTTACGTCCTTACCGTGATAATTCCACGGTGTTTCTTGCCTTATCGGCGCCACCTATGGCATGTTGTGCTGCTTCGTCCGAACACGGACGGTGGCAAAGGATTGCCTGCACGCGGTGGCGGCATAAAAATAATTAGAGCGGCTGGCTGCGACGGTTCTGACCGGTCTGGCGCTGGCGGCTCATGGCCAAAGACAGGCATGTTGAAGATGCAAGCAGATAATAAGGCACTATTGGATGGCATGTGCCGTTTTATCGGGGTCCGGGCGGATCATATGGCGCGGCTGAGCGTCCATGCTCCGCTGCTGTTGTCGCGCAAGGAGGCGCTGGGCAAGGAGTTCTACTGGTATGCGCTGAAATGTCCGGACACGCTGGCGCTGCTGAGCGAGCGCCTGCCGGGCGGCATCGATTCGCTGGTGGATGCCTTGCTGCAGTATTGCGAACGGATGCTGACCCGTCCGGTGAATGAGCGCGCCGCCTGGCGCGTGGTGGAACAGGGACGCTTGATGCGCCAGTTGGGCGTGGGCCTGATGTGGGTGGTGGGCGCTTACGAGCGCTGCCAGGCGCATTTCCTGGCGCGGCTGGCCGAGGCCGGCCTGGAGCTGGCCGAGCTCGCCGCGCTGTCGCGGCTGCTGCGCAAGCGTATCTTGCTGGATCAGATGCTGCAGCTGCACGGCCATCAGCAGTCCTTGCAGGAGGCGGTAGACAGCAAGCACCGCCATTTGCAGACCATGTCCGGACTGTACGCCACCCTCAGCGGCGTCAGCATGGCCTTGGTGCGCTGTTCCGAGCGCCGCGAACTGTTCCAGTCGATCTGCGATGTCTGCGTGCGCGAAGGCGATTTCTCCCATGCCTGGGTGGGTTTGCTGGACGCCGATTCCCAATTCATCCGTCCGGCGGCGATGGCCGGTGCGCTGGCCGAGGCCTTCATTCCACGCCTGGAAGTGTCGGCGCAGCCGGACAAGCAGCATGGCCGCGGGCCCAGCGGCCGGGCGATCCGCGGCTTGACGGTGCAAGTGGTCAACGATTGCGGCGAAGATCCGTCGATGCAGCCATGGATGCGGGTGTTGACCGCCAGGAATGTGCGCAGCGCCTTGGTGGCGCCGCTGACGCTGCGCGAGCAGGTGATAGGCACTTTGTCCTTGTATTCAGGGCAGCCAGGCTTCTTCGATGACACCAAGGTTGAGCTGGTGGACACCATGGCGCGCGAGATCAGCCGCGCGCTGGAGCGCCAGGACGCGCTGGAACGCAGCCACCGGGCCGAATCCGAGCTGGCTTTCCTGTCTTTCCACGATCCGCTGACCGGCCTGCCCAACCGCCACCTGATGAAGGAACACATCGACAAGCAATTGCAGATCCGCCGCGCCAACGCGCAACTGGCGGTGCTGGTGCTGTCCATCGAGGGTTTCCATGAAATCAACGCTCGCCTCGGGCACGAGGGCGGCGACGCGGTGCTGTGCGAAGTGGCCAACCGGCTGCGGCGCTGCATCTATCCCTATGGTTATGTCGGCCGCGTGGGCGCATCGCGCTTTGTCGCCTGCAGCGATCGTCACGAGCAGCTGGACCAACTGGTGGACAGTCTGATGAGCAGTCTGCAGCAGCCGGTGGATTGCATGGGAGTGGTGATCCACACCCGTTGCAGCATGGGCATCGTGGTGGAACCGGTGAACGGCCGCAGCGACGCCGCGGCGTTGCTGCGCCGCGGTGAACTGGCGCTGAGCCGCGCCAAGGACGCCGGCGGCGGCCATTGTCGCTATTACCATGTGACCATGGATGAGGAAATCCAGCACATGCACGCGGTGCGCAACGCTTTCGCGCTCGCCATCGCCCGCGACGAACTGGCCTTGTTTTACCAACCCAAGATCAATCTGCGCAACAACCGCATCGAAGGAGTGGAAGCGCTGGTGCGCTGGCGCCGCAACGGCCGGCTGGAAATGCCGGGCGCCTTCTTCCCGGCGATAGAGAACACCGACCTGATGCGGGAGCTGGACTGGTGGGTGTTGCGCGAAGCCTTGCGCCAGTCCGGCGAATGGCTGGCGGAAGGCCGCCATATCCCGGTCAGCGTCAATCTGTCCGCCATCACGCTGAAGCACGAGGGTTTCGTGCCCGGCATTCAGGCGCTGCTGCAAGCCTATCCGCTGCCGGCGGGCTATCTCGAGCTGGAAGTGCTGGAGAGCGTGACCCAGCAGGAGGCGGAGCAGATCACCGCCAAGCTGGAGCATTGCCGCGATCTGGGGCTGTCCATCGCGCTGGATGACTTCGGCACCGGCGCGTCCTCGCTGGTGCATCTGCAGCAGCTACCCTTCGACACCATCAAGATAGACCAGCGCTTCGTGCGCCTGCTGCTGGACACGCCGGGCAACGAGGCCATCATCCGCAGCATGGTGTCCTTCGCCCACTACACCGGCCGCAAGCTGGTGGTGGAAGGCGTGGAGAGCCGGGCGATCTGGGACCGCCTGCTGGAGATAGGCTGCCTGGACGGCCAGGGCTACGAGATTTCGCCGCCGGTGGACCCGCAGCACTTGCCGGAGTGGATCGCCGATTGGGAGCGGCGTTCGAAAATAAGTTCTGCTTATATCTGATAATTTTTATTAGTTTTACTTAGCGGCGCCGCTGCCTTAGTCTGTGTGAAAACTTTCCGGGAGCGGTACTTGTTCAACTTCAGCGTTTATCTGTCTGCCCTTGGGCTATCCATCGGGCAGATCGTCGGCATTGGGCCGCAGAATGCCTTCGTGCTGCGGCAGGGCATAGGCCGCAGCCACATCCTGCCCATCGTCGCGATCTGCATCGTCGCCGATGTGTTCCTGATCGCCTGCGGCGTGATGGGCGTGGGCAAGCTGCTCAATGCGATTCCCGGCTTCATCGTCACCGTTACCTGGCTGGGCGCGGGCTTCATCCTGTGGTTGGGCTACAAGGCTTTCCGCTCCGCGCTGACGCCGGGAGCGATGTCGCTGGCCGGCGGCGTGGAGCGCGACCGCAAGCGCGCGATCCGCACCGTGCTGGCGGTGACCCTGCTCAATCCCTATACCTGGCTGGACACGGTGGTGTTGATCGGCGGCGTGTCCGCGATTTACGGCGAAAGCGCCGCGCCATCCTTTCTGTTGGGCAGCCTCAGCGCCTCGGTGCTGTGGTTCGGCGGCATCGGCTGCTTCGCCGGCAAGTTGGCGCCGCTATTCCAGCGGCCGCAAAGCTGGCGGGTGCTGGATTGTGTGATCGGCCTGGTGATGCTGTTCACCGCCTTCATGTTGTTGCGCAATTATGGTTTCGAGGCGATGGCCTGAGTAGACGAGGCCCGACGGGCGTGTATCTTTGAGAGTGACGGCTTGCTTTCGGCAACCCGTCACTTTTTCATGTACGGCTTGTCGTGACAAGGTAATTTTTCACTGTCTTTTTATTCATATGGAATTGCAAAATAACTTTGTAAATCCAAAATCATTTACCATAACTAAATCTCCGTTGTGAACAACATAAGGAGAGTTAGTCATGAGAAGTCTGATCCAAGCCAGTCTAGTCGGGGTTTCCATGCTGGCCAGCCTGTCGTCCCCGGCGGTGGCAGCCCCGGTGAACAATAGCTACATCCAGTCCAGCGCCAATGAGATCCGTGGCTTCCTCGGCGGTTACGCGCGGCCGACGGTTTACGTCAACCAATACGCCTGCCGCGAACCCCAGCTCAGCGCGATGGCGTGCGGACCGTACACCATCAGCGTCGGCACCGGCTTCCTGCAGCAGCAGGAAAACAGCTACGGCAATTACGTGGCCAAATTCATCCTGGCGCACGAATGGGGCCACTCCATCCAGTTCACCAACAATATCTACCGCCAGGCGCCGATGCAGGAACTGCAGGCCGACTGCGTGGGGGGCACCTTCGCCAAATACGCCGAAACCAATCTGCGTTATCCCAGCTTTATCGAAAACGCGGTGGCTTCGGCGCGCAACGCGGCCGATTACGGCGAGCACGGCACGCCGTCGCAGCGCGATTATTATTCGCGCTATGGTCACGCCAACGGCCTCAACGCTTGCCTGAACTCGATCTGATCGACGATGGGCAAGCGCTTATGGGCGGCGGCCGGCGGGCTGGCGCTGCTGGGGCTGGCCTGGGCCAATCTGCCTGAGCCGGTGCGCGCCCAGCTAGGCCTGGACGAGCCGGCGCCGGCGACAAGGCGCGCCGGCCAGGCTGAGGCGCCCGCGGTCAGCAGCGCGGCGCCTGCCGCTTCCTACCAAGGGCTGAGTTTCGCGGTGGGAGATGGTCCGGCGCCGGCTGCTGCGGCACTGGCGCCGCCACAGGAAAGCCAGGCCGAGCGCCAGCGCAAGCAGCAGCTGCGCCAGCTGGGCTACGCCATCGACGAGCGCTTGTACCGGCTGCCGCTGGCGGAGCTACGCAAGCTGGCCGCCGCCGGCAATGTGCAGGCCTTGACCCATCTGGCCGAGCGCTATCTGTTCGAACTGGACGGCAAGCCGCAGCGGCCGGACTTCGAGCCGGGCACGCGCTACCGCGAAGAGGCGCGCGCCGCCTTGCAGCAGGCCTACCAGCTGGGCAACCGTCACGCGGCGGCGATGATCTCGGAGAGCTATCTGCTGGAGAAGCAGCCCCTGGAGGCGGCGGCCTGGAACCTGGTGGCGCGGCGCGCCGGCGACACGCTCAGCGCGGACTGGTTTCTGACCACCAAGGACTACCGGCAGCTGGACGCCGGGCAGAAAGCCGCGGCGGCGGCGCGCGCCGAGCAGATCTGGCGCGATTTGCAGCCGGGCAAGGGCGCGGCCAAAGGCTAGCGGCGGCAAAAAACCGGCGGCCCCTCGCGGGCGCCGCTGGTTTTTCTTATCTCACGAATCCTGCCTGCCGGGTGAAACCGGCGGTTTAGAGCCTGTTCAAAGTCTCGCGAGCAAGAGCGAGACAAGGCGTTGCGGCTGAGAAAGCGGAATGTACACACGGTACATGAGCATTTTGAAGTCGTTTTCAACGCCGTATCGCCGAAGCACAGCAGACTATGAACAGGTTCTTAGAACCTGTTTACGATCTCCGGAGCAATAGAGCCAGGAAAGC